>DATBDG010000084.1:0-1550 GCA_036270055.1 Chthoniobacterales bacterium | reverse complement strand
CAATTGGCAACGGAGTTCGCGCCGCTCTCAAAGACGAAGCTGACAATGCCAGTGCTGTCGATCGGCGGTGAGAAGTCGTTAGGCAACGAACTTGGTGCTCAAATGAAACTCGTCGCGGAGAACGTGACCGTCATCGTGTTGCCGAACACCGGCCACTGGATCCTGGAGGAACGGCCGAAGGAAACGACTGACGCGCTGCTTGAATTTCTTTGATCGAAGTTGCTTCTGGCGAAGCGTCTTTTGGTTTCGCGTCTTCACCGCGCCCTTCTTTGCGCTGTTATCCGCTCGGGAACCCTTGCGGAGTTTCCCTTGCCCATGAACGCCCTGCCGCCCGGTAATTGGCCATGTGCTCCGCCGCGGACAGCGGCGAAACGGTACCGCCGGCAAGCGCCCAAGACGGCTTCAGATCTTTTCCCAAGCCCTCGAGGCGACAGGGTCGCGGCCTTCGTCGAATTCGATGTGGTCAATGAGAGTCTCGATCGGTTTACCCGTTAGGCCGCTCTCTTTTATTCGCTGCGGCAGGACTCGGCTGCGTTCATCGCGCCAGCCGAGCTTGGCGATGAAGCGGTTCCAGACGTGGCACTCTTCGTCAGTGCGCGGGGTTCCGTGGGCGTGCGCCCAGTTCAGCACGGCTTCGTCGGGCTCGCCGCCGAGCGCGCGTTTTTTTATCTCCGAATAGGGCACGCCGAGGAAACGGCAGCAGCGCCCGTCGAGCGTGAACTGGTGCTCGCCGAGGTTCTCTGCGTAATCCGGCGGGAGCCGATCGGCGGCGTGCAGGCGAATCTTATCCAGCATCCGCCCGAAATAGATCAGACGGCCGACTTTGTCGTAGCAACTGCGCAGGCCTGGAATGTTTTGCATAAGAGGAACATGAATCGCAAACGGGTCATCGTCACTTTCCTGCAAATGCCTTGTGTAGCTTCGCGAGATAGAGCTTCTTCTTCATCTGCCAAGGAGAAGGGGTGAATACGGGTCCGTCTTTTTTTCTTGGGCCGCGGTGGCCGCCTGGCATGAGCTTGTCCTGCTCACTTTTCGCTGAAGGCAGTCGCCAACGCCTCATCGGTCTAGCGAGTGGGCGCGATCCCAGGCGGCTTTGGCCAGGCGGGCGATGATCGCATCCCGCGTGTCATCTTTGGCGGCGGAATCGGAGACGAATGCGGCCACGGCGAGGTGTCGACCATCGGGAAGGGTGATAATGCCGATGTCGTTAGTCGCGGAGGTGATGCCGTTTTGAGTGCCGCCGGTGCCGGTCTTGTGCGCGACCACGGTCCCAGCGGGCAATTCGCCTTTGAGCCGTTTCGCGCCCGGAATAGATTCGGTCATCAGCTTCAACAATAAGGCCTGGCTCTCGGCCGAGAGTTTTCTCTTCGATTGCAAGGCCGCGAGCAGTGCGAGCGCGCCTTTGGGAGTCGCCCAGTTCCGATACTGGGTTTCCCAGTCGCGGCCGATTTCCTTCTCGTAATTAACGACCTGGATGTGCGGCACGTGAATCCCCTCCAAGAACAACATGACCTTGCCCGGACCGCCGATCAGTTTCATGAGCACATCGC
>DATBDG010000083.1:0-8369 GCA_036270055.1 Chthoniobacterales bacterium | reverse complement strand
GCTGCTGGGTGGCGGTGGACGTGGCCGGCTTTACCTTTGTCGAGCGGGTGATCTGCGAAGGCGATCCCGACTACATCGTCGTTTACTAGCGGCATACGCCGGCGGAAGCGCTAGAAAGTTGGCTCTCGAAAGCTGAAACGCTGAATGCCTGAGAACACTCAGCGCAGCGGCTGAGCTGAGGGCGCAGCACGGAGGGCAGCAAGAGGGAGGGCGAAGGCGATCACTCGCCTAATCCGAGCTGTTGCGAATCGCCCGGACGAGGGTGTCCCCCTGATTTCGTTGTATCGGGCGACGGGAACGACGCGGGGTTGTCGGATCGATGTATAGATCGTGATTTGCGCCGTGCCGTCTTAATAAAAACCCGTTCGCTCAGCCCTGGGAGAGACTGGCTTTATCCCGCCTAGGGCGGCGAAACGGAACTTAAGTTACCACGCTGCCCGCGCCTCACCATCGATTCAAATATGCAGCAAGTAACAACATTAACCAGCTAAATTCTATGCCTACTACAACTGCAGAACAAACAAGAGAACGAACATCAACCACTCCTCTCACCGAATCGGTGATCGCCATCTATAAGACCCATGAGGATGCCGAAGAGGCCGTGCATCAACTGGAGCGCGGTGGCATTCCGGTTGATAAAATCTCCATCATCGGACGTGACTTCCGGGCTCGTGAAGAAATCCAAGGCTATTACCGGCCGAGTGACGCCGCCAAGGAAGGCGCCGCATTTGGCGCGTGGTTTGGCGGGCTCTTTGGGCTGCTCTCGGGTTTCGGACTTTTCATTCTGCCGATCGCCGGTCCGTTAATTGTCCTTGGACCGTTGGCTGGTCTGATCGCCGGCGCGGCCACGGGTGCAGGGATCGGTGCGCTCGTGAATGGTCTGATGGCGATGGGCCTGACGAAAGAGGATGCCTTGAAATACAAGGCGCGCGTCGAAGGGGGAGAGTTCCTCGTGGCGGTCACCGGCCCGGCAGGAGAGATCGAGGCCGCGCGAGCAATCCTGGCAGGGACCGGTCACGTCGGCCTCCGAACGCACGGCGAGAACGCCTAGGACGCCCCCAGCCCCGAGATCAGTCTGGACGCTCCTGGTTTGCGCCAGGAGCTACTCGGCTTTCATTCGTTCGACTTCGCTCTGCTGTTCTTCGCGCTCGCGAGAATAGGCCCCCGTCGCTTCGTCATGCGCGGCCTGATCTCCTGCGGCGCGATTGGTCAGTTCGCGCAGACGGTCTTTACGGCCGTAAAGGACGAGAAGATCGCTCGGGCAAAGCCGGACACCTGGCGGCGGCGCGCCAATATATCTTTCGCCGGAGCGCTGAACCCCGAGGACAAGAACGCCTTCCGTCGGAAGATTAAGTTGGCCTAACGAGGAGTTTGCCAGCCAGCTGTTTTCTCTCAGGTCAACCTCGACGATTCGGTAGTCATCACGGAGATGGAGCAGTTCGGTATAATCTCGCAGGTCGAGCGTGGTGTAGCGTGCCAGCAAACGCTCAATCAACGGCGTGAGGATGCGGGCAAAGGCGGCTGCGCCCCAGGACGAAGAGCGCCAATCCTCCCGCACCCAGGACGAGCAAACGCTCCGGCGTCGCTGAGCCGGCTCCGACAAATGAGAGCAGCAGGGGCGCAATCGAGGTCACCAACCCGACCGAACCGAGCCGGATCAGGAGAGCAGCAATTCGGCGCCTCGCCGGATGTTGCACAATTGTCTCGGCTTCATCAGTCGTAAAACCGGTGCCCGAGAAGGCTGAGAGCGATTGGAATTGCGATACCTCCTCCGATAAACCTGTCATGAGGAACGCAACCGAGCCAACTCGGATAATCAAAAGCGAAAGCGCCACCACCAGAAGCAGGAAGAAAACGGAAACCATCGGCCTAGCGTCGTATCTCTAACATGACTTGCCTTCTCAGTAATTCTAGTGATCAAGCGCGACCTTACCGTGGCAGAAAGAAAAGTAGCCTCGCTTTTATGAGAAAGAAATCCGCCAGCCCGCGTCGACGCTCCGGCAACGCCCGCGCAAGATCGACGGCGCGAGCGAAACGCTCCCGCGCAAAGGGCGCCCGCCGGACGCTAAGGCTCGAGACCATTCTCGTCCCGATCGATTTTTCGCCGGCCTCTCTCTACGCGATCGAGTGGGCGAAATTCATCGCTCGGCGCACCAGGGCACTGATCCATTTCGTCAACGTGCACAATTTCGGCTACCCAGTGGCGAGCGGGCTCACCCCGCCGCTCATCGGGTCGGAGGCGGAGATCAAGGACCAGTTGCACGGCGATCTTCAGAAGGTTGCGCTTAGCCAGAAGATCCCGGAAGCGGCTTTTCACGTTCGGGCCGGTCACCCGGTGGAGCAGATTTGCGAGGTCGCGAGCGAAATTCAGGCCGACCTGATCGTCCTTTCGACACACGGCCGGACCGGTTGGGAGCGCACCTTTCTCGGCAGCACGGCGGAAAAAATCCTCCGGCACTCGCCCTGTCCCGTGTTCGTGGCGCGCGAACGCCGCACCCGGCGCAAAGCGGAGCTGCAACTGAAGAAGATCGTGGTCCCAGTCGACTTCTCTGAGTGCGCAGCGTGCGGTTTGGAATACGCCGTCGGCCTCGCGCGGGCGTTCAGGGCCAGGCTCGCCTTGGTCAACGTCATCCAGCTGCATCACGATCTTCCTCCGGTCGTCATTTACTCGCATTCCAAGATGAATCGCTGGGCGCGCGAGGTGGCCGAGGCCCACATGGCGGATCTGGTGCAGGCGACCAATTTTGGCGCGGTGAAATTTGAAACAGCAATCAAATTGGGTTCGCCGGCCCAGAGAGTCTGCCGCTGGGCCTCGAAAGCCGCCGCCGATCTGATCGTAACTTCCACCCATGGCCGGACCGGATTACCACATATCTTCATCGGAAGCGTCGCTGAGCACATGGTGCGCTACGCAAAATTGCCCGTCCTGGTGGTGCCGGTTCACGAAAATCGACTGCTCTAATTCGTTAGGCGCGCGAGCCACGGAAATCGAGCGCTCCTTTTTTGCCGAGGCGGATTTCCGCGGTCCTGGAAAAACTCGCGACCGATCCGGCGAAGGGCCTGACGACCGAGGAAGCGACCGCGCGGCTTGCCCGTGACGGACCGAACAAGCCGACCGAGGCCACCCCGCCGCCCTGGAAAAATAATGAGCCGGATTCATCCGAGAAATGCCATTGGGAGCTCGCGCGGCATCTGCACCGGGCACCTTTTGACTGGCGCGTCGCCGGAATGTTTCTCGGTGCTTCGCTGATCGGCATGTTCGCCGGCCGCCTCGTGGCGCAGCGGCTGACGGTCACACAACTGCGCGTCGCTTTCGCCTGGTTCGTGCTCGCGGTCGGCGCCTTTGTCATCGCGAAGAACTGGAGTTACTTTTTCTAACCGAGAGGCCGGAACCAGCCTAACGAAATCTCAACCATCAATCACGTCATGTTTCTCAAACGTTTTTTTGTCGAAGGACTCGCGCACGCTTCCTATCTTTTCGGGGCCGACGGTGAAGCCGCCGTCGTCGATCCGAAGCGCGACATTGAGGATTACCTCGCCGCGGCCGAGCGCGAAGGCCTGCGGATCGTCGCCATCTTCAACAGCCATCCGCACGCCGATTTCGCCTCCGGCTTTCGCGAGCTGGCCGATCGGACCGAGGCGAAAGTCTACGTCTCCCACCTGGCGCCGGTGAACTACGAACATGTCGCGGCGAAAGATGGCGATCGAGTCAGGGTCGGCTCGCTCGAGGTCGAGCTGCTCGAAACGCCGGGACACTCGCCCGACAGTCTTTCATTCCTCGTTAGGGAAAACGGCCAGCCGACGGTGGTTTTCACCGGCGACCTGCTTTTCGTGAACGATGTCGGCCGTCCCGACCTGCGCGACGCGGATGAAGATCCGAGTGCATTGGCGGGCAAGCTTTACGATTCGCTCCACGAGAAAATCCTCACCCTCTCGGATGAAGTGAAGGTTTATCCGGCGCACGGCGCCGGTTCGCTTTGCGGACGCGCGATTTCCGATGCGCCCTTTTCGTTAGTCGGCCAGGAACGGAAACTGAACTGGGCGATGCAAATCGCGGACCGCGACGAATTCGTCAGGCAAATGACGGCGAACCTTCCTGATCGGCCCGCCTATTTTTCCTACGACGTCGGGGTCAACCTCGAAGGGGCCAATCCGTTCAGCGCCCTCCCGCCTCTGGATGAAATGACGGAGGAAGAATTGAAACACGCGGTCAAAGACGATGCGGTCGTCCTCGATCTCCGGCCGCCGGCGCAGTTTGGGGCCGGTCATTTTTCCGGCAGCATCAACATCGGGATTGGCAGCCCCTCGTTCTCGACCTGGACCGGCTTCATGGTCCGGGGTGAGAAGGCGATCGCGCTGGTGGTGAATTCGGCCGAAGACGCGAAGCGCGCGCGGCTGGAGCTGGCTCGGATCGGTTTCGACAACGTCCTCGGTTACATCAAGGCGAGTTCGGTTTCCGAGGCGCAAAAGCTCCCGCAGACGAGCGCCGAGCAACTAAAGGCCAACCTTCGAAACGACGGACCGCTCGTGCTCGACGTGCGCACGCCTAACGAATGGAAGAGCGGCCACATTGAAAGCGCATGGCATGTCCCACTTTCCAGCTTCGGCAAAGAGCTGCCGGCTTTGCCTAACGACCGCAAGATCGCAGTCATTTGCGCGAGCGGTTATCGCAGCTCGGTCGCGAGCAGCATGCTCCAGGCGCGCGGTTTCAAGGATGTCGAAAACGTGACGGGCGGGATGACCGCATTCACGGAGAGTAAATGAGATGGCGATCGAACTGAAAGAATCCGATGGCGGGAAAACCCTCGAAGTTTTTCTCACCGGCAAATTGGTGAAGGAAGACTACGCGACCTTCGTCCCGGCGGTCGACAAGGCGATCGCCGCTCACGGCAGGATCCGGATGCTCGCGGTGATGCACGATTTCCACGGCTGGACCGCAAGCGCGGCGTGGGAAGATACGAAGTTTGGCGCGCGCCATTTTCGCGATCTCGACCGGCTCGCGATGGTCGGCGAAACGAAGTGGCAACACGGCATGGCGGTTTTCTGCAAGCCGTTCACGACCGCGACCGTGCGCTATTTCGAGCACGACCAGATCGAGCAAGCGCGCGCTTGGCTGCGCGAAGGTTGACAACTCTGGAACAAGTCACCGTCATCCGCCGGATCTGAGTTTGCCTGATGAAAATTCAACTCAGCCTTTTCTTTCCCACAACTCAGCTAGGTGGGCGCAGGCGTTAACGGCTGATTCCATGTCCTGCACCGCGACCCATTCGAGTGGGCCGTGGGCGTTGTGCTCCCCGCAGAAAAGGTTTGGGGTTGGCAGGCCCAACTCGGTCAGGCGCGAGCCGTCGGTGCCGCCACGGACAACATGATCGTAGGGCTTGAGTCCCGCGGCGGCGAAGGCATCGCGCGCCAGCTCGACCGGCCGCATGTTCTTCCTCAACCAGTAAGCCATGTTTCGATATTGCTTCCGGATCTTGCAGCGAATGCGCGCCTGCGGCTCGGTCGCCTGTAATCCCCGGCAAAGGCCCTGCAAAATTTTGCCTTTCTCGGCCAGCCCTTTCAGCTCGAAATCGCGCAGGAGAAATTTCACGACCGCGCGCTCCGTCCGGCCTTCGACATGGATTGGGTGAATGAATCCCTCACGCCCCTCGGTTGTCTCGGGAGCGCAACGTTCGCGCGGCAGTGCTGCCAGCAGCTTGCCCGCGAGATAGGCCGCATTGACCATTCCTTTGGCCTTCGCCTCCATCGTGTGCGTGGTGATGCCGTCGATGACGACCTCGGCTCCATCGCCGGAAAAAGTTTCCCAGCAAATTTCCCCCGGTGCGCCGCCGTCCAGGGTGTATGCGACGTCCGCCCCCAGCATGCGCAGATCCAGTTTATCCACGCCGCGGCCGATCTCCTCATCGGGCGTAAAGCAGACTCGAATCAGCCCGTGTTTCCGTTTCGTCTCCCGGAGCAAGGTCTCGACCAAGGTCATGACCACGGCCACGCCCGACTTGTCATCGGAGCCGAGCAAGGTGGTGCCGCCGGCGGTCACGATGTCTTTGCCCACGGCCGTCCGCAGCTCCGGCGACGTCGCAGGGTCGAGCGTCAGGCCCGGTTTATCCGGAAACTTGATGACGCGGCCATCGTACTTGCGATGAACGATCGGTTTCACGTTTTTGCCAGAGCAGTCCGGCGCCGTATCGACGTGGGCCAGAAAGGCGACCGTCGGCACGCGGGCTTTGCGGGTGTTGGCGGGGATGCTGGCCATGACGTAACCGTGCTTCGTCATCTGCACGTCCGCCGCGCCCAGCGCTCTCAGCTCCTGCGTCAGCATTTCGAGCAGCACCAATTGCCCCGGTGTGCTCGGAAACGTCTTGCTGGTTTCGTCCGATTGTGTGTCGATCTGGACGTAGCGCAGGAACCGCGAAAGAAGGTTGTCACTCATACCCGGACTCTCCGTGCCGGCGTTGAAGGCTCAACCACGACAATGCTCGGTGCAGGGTCCGTTTGGCCTGAACGAAACCCGGGTGCCGGTGCGGCTCGGTGAACGTGTGATCGATTTTCTCGCCACCGCCGCCTGAGGAAATTCAAACGTGAATACGCTCGTCGAACTGCTCCGCACGCTCGGCTGCCTGCTTTTCTGGTTCCTGCTGCTGCCGCTGGCCGGCCTCCTGATCTCGACGCCGAGGGTCTCCCGACCGCTCGCGCCGGCACCTGGCGACGGGTGAACGCGCTCCTGCTCGCGGCCCTGCGAGTTTGGGAGCTGAAGCACGGTTACCGTCTCTTCGCATTGCCGGCCGGTTAGCTGCCCATAGCGTTCCCGTTGTAGATGGCTTCCGCTCGTCAAGTTTCCGTCGCCGCGCGGCGGGATTATCGCAGTCATTCGTGAGCCGGCAGCGGAGGAGGTGTCGTCTCCCTTGCCCCACCGCCCCGCCGCTTTTGCCCCAGTTCCTCGAGCAGCTCGATCTGGATCTGCTGGATCTCGAAGAGGCGGTTGTATTGCTTGCGCAGGAGGTGATCGATCTTTTCGTGCAGATGCCGGATCTCGAGCTCCGCTTTCAGGTTCACCTTGTAATCATTCTCTGCCCGGGCCCGGTCGCGATCTTCCGCCCGGTTCTGGCTCATCATGATGATGGGCGCCTGCAACGCCGCCAGGCAGGAGAGGATCAGGTTCATCAAAATGAAGGGATAGGGATCGAAGGCGCGGGTCGCGAGCACGACCGTGTTGATGATGATCCAGATGACGAGCACGACCCCGAACGACGTGATGAAGGTCCAGCTTCCGCCAAAATCGGCGATCCGATCCGAGAGTCGCTCGCCAAAGGTCAGCTCCCTCTCGAATTCCTGCCCGATATTCTCCGATAGAATTTCGTGCTGCTGCAGGCTGTCAATCACTTCCTGGTCGAGCGCGCTCAGTTCGCCGACTTCGTCCTCCAGGACTTCCTTGACGTAATCGCGGCGAAAACGGCCGAGATCGTTGAAACAGATGAAGCCCTTCGGATCGAAGTTGGGGACGCGTTTGTGGATGAACTCGAGGAGCGAAGGGCGGAGCAGTTCGCCCGGGGTCCCGGCGTTAGGCGAGGTCGCTCGATGACAGATCTGGCACTGCGGCTTGGAATTTTCCGCCACGCTCGAGAATCAACCTAAAGCGAGCGCACTTGTCGACTTCCGTCTTGAAGCGGGCCCCGGCGACCCTAAGCTGAAGCATGCGGCCGCCCGGCAAAGAGACCTCAGCCTAACGATGCGCGTCCTTGCGATTGATGCTTCCCTTCGCAAGACCGGCGTCGCCGTGATCGACGCCAATGGCGGCGGCAAATTTCAGGCCCTTTATTTCGGGGTCATCCAGAACGCCGCCTCCCTCCCGATGTCTTCCTGCCTGGTCGCGATCCGCGATCGGCTGGTGGAATTGATCCACGCCCACGAGCCCGATTGCTGCGCGCTCGAGTCGGTAATTTACGTCCAGAGTCACAAGACCGCCATCACTCTCGGCGCGGCCCGTGGCTCGGCCATTATGGCGGCGGCGGAACGCGGGCTCCCGGTTTTCGAATACGCCCCGAAAAGGATTAAGCAGGCCACGGTCGGGCGCGGCTCGGCCGACAAGAGTCAGGTGGCTTTCATGGTCCGGGCATTGTTAGGCCTGGTCGAGACTCCGGGCGCCGACGCGGCCGACGCGCTCGCCATTGGCCTGACTCATCTGCGGGCCGAGGAGGCGGCCCGCTTCGGATTGCCGGGTGGGATACGGATATGAGCGCGCCGCTGCACACCCATTGGTTAGGACGGGTTTCCTTCGCCGACGCCCTCGCGCTGCAGGAAGAAATCGTCTACCGAAAACACGAGCGGCCTGAGACGCCGGATGAGCTGCTCCTCCTCGAACACGACCCGGT
>DATBDG010000082.1:0-4087 GCA_036270055.1 Chthoniobacterales bacterium | reverse complement strand
CCGCTCTGGGTATCAGTGAAGCCCCTGAGCTCGTAGGCTCGCGCTCATCCGAATGAGATTCTTGCGTCCTGCACACGGTTTGACCGCGACGCCGCAGATGATGGCGGTATCCCGCTCGTGATCGCCGGCGCCTTCATGTTTTGCGGGGCGGAGCGCGTCAGGGCGGCCTACACCATGACGGCTCCGCCGGCGACGTCCAAGACGATGCCAGTGATCCAGGTTGCGCTGTCTGAGACGAGATAGAGAGCCGCCTGCGCCACGTCTTCCGGCGTGCCGAGCCGCTTTATGGGGTGAAGGGCAATGAGCGTTTCGAGTTGCGCTCCGGGAATGCGCTGCTTGTTGCGTTCAGTAAGAATAGTTGCGGGGGCGATGCAGTTCAGCCGAATGCCGTAGGGACCGGTCTGAGCGGCAAGGTGCTGGGTCAGGATTTCGATGCCGGCTTTCGCGGCGGCATACGGGAGCGGCGACCCGGGATGCGCCCGGCGCGCGGCGGCCGATGAGATCGTGATGATGTTTCCGCCTCTGCGTTCCTTCATGCCGGGCAGAAAACTCTTGACCGTCAAAAAAGTTGCTGTGAGATTTCCCTCGAGGGATGCGCGCCATCCTTCTTCGGTTATGTCCTCGAGTGGTGCAGGAGCGGTAAAGCTGCCGCCTGCATTGGCGACGAGAATATCGATAGGGCCAAGTTCTTGTTCGATCTGACGGCGCATGGCCTCGATCTCGCTGAACTTGGTGACGTCAGCCGTCACAGGCAGAACCCGCCCGCCAGTACGCTCGATTTCTCCGCCGAGAGCGGACAGGGCTGCTGTGTCCCGGCCGTGGATCACGGTCTTTGCGCCTTGTTGCGCGAAGACCGTGGCGATGGCGGCGCCAATGCCATGGGAACTGCCGGTGACCAAGGCGATCTTGTCCTTCAATCGATCCATGCTGTCCTCTGCTTCGGGTCGATAATGCGTTGCCTGCTTAGGTCTTCAGACATAGCGTGCCACTGCCATACAGATGACGGTGATGGCCAAGAGGCCAGCCGCGATACGTTGAGCGATTGCGATCCGGGCCTGAAGCCTCGTTGCTTCGGCATCTCTTGCCGCCGTGAGAGGGCGCACGGCTGGTAAAGCAAAGGCTTGAACAGCCCCAGCCAGAATTGCGCATCCGGCGCCGAGCGCGAGAACCTGCTCGGTCGCGCCGAAACCGAAGCGATGCGTCAATCCCCATAAAACGGCGCCCGCAAGCACCGCGACCGTCGCTGCCCCCATTTGCGGATAGGCCAAGCGCTCCGCGCCAGCGCCGCCGGTGCGGGCCAGCGCCAAGGTGGTTCCGGCCCAAAACACTCCGGGAAGGACGTGGAACGCGATCGCAACCATCAATAGTGTTTGCATGGAGACCTCCTTCTGAGCGATAATTGGCTGTACACCTTGTATACTCAATGAGTAGCCAATGCAAGAGCCACGCCGCTATCGGAGTGACGTCCGCGCCAAAGCCGCCGGAGAAACGCGCGAACGTCTTGTTGCGGCAGCGGCAAAGCTTCTGCGTTCCAAAGGTGTGGCGGGATTTTCGTTGGACGCGGTTGGCAAGGAGGCCGGGGTTACTCGGCTGACGGTTTACAATCAATTCGGCTCCCGGCGCGCGCTGCTGGAAGCCGTTTTCGATGACCGGGCCAGGCAAGGAGGCTTGCATCGTTTGCGCGAGGCCATGAACGACCCCCACCCGCAAACCGGCTTGCGGCAGCTGATCGAAATCTTCTGCGACTTTTGGAGCTTCGATCAGGAAGCGATTGCCAGTCTTCATCGGGCGGGTTCAGGCGACGCCGAATTCGAGGCCAGCATCAAGGCACGCAATGAGCGCCGCCGCGATGCGATTTCGGTGCTCGTCGCCAAGATGAATGAACGCGAAGAGGTTCGCGCCGAAGCGATGATAGACCTCACTGATCTGCTATTCGTTATTACGAGCTTTCCGGTCTTCTCCCAGCTAACCGGTGGCGGGCGAAAAAAGGACGCCGCCTGCGCGCTGATCCAAGCCGCAGCAGAAGATGCGATCCGGCGGGCGTCGGCTCGCTAAAAATCGGAAGCAGCGCCGCAGGTCCAGAGCATCGTTTGGCCCCGGCCGGTCCGGGCGCCCGGGGCTTAGGGAGGGCCTCGGGAGGGTGCGATCCAAAGTGATGCAATCACGCTGCGACTTTTCGTGATATGGGTTGCTGGTTCTGATTTGCTGCGGGCGAGCTGCTTCTGGCGAACGTGGCCCAATAGGACTTCCAGTCGCCGTTTCTACGATTGATGCGCAGCGCGAGCACGTATTCGGCGTGTTCCATCCGCCACCAGGCTCCGGGTCGCTTCAAGCGTTGTTGCGCGATGTAGCGATGCGCGCTTTCGATCTCTCCGGATCCGATCGGCAGATCGTTGGCCAAGGCTTCGCGATAGTTCAGCTGATTTCGGCGACCGATCAAATAGCGATGGCATCGCCGCACGGGAGCTTGGTCGTCGTCCACTTCCGTAGCTTCGAAATGGCGAGCGAGCGCCTGCAGCGCCTTGTCGAGGCGCCCGGTTTTGAGCGCGTCCTTTTGCGCGTCCATCCAGGCTTTTTGCGCGGCGTCGTCCGCCGCAATCGACTTGGCGGCGTCGCTCAAATACTCACAAACATGATAAAAATCAATCAAGTAAGTGCCTTGTGGGCCAAATTGCTCCTCCACCTGGCCCACGATCCATGGCGCTCCGTCCCCGACCGCATGAACGCGGGAATTCGCGCCGAAGCCGGCGCGAACCGCGCATTCGAAAAGCTGGCGTCCAGCAATTTCGACGCCGCCCTCGATCGTGCCCGCGTAAACCGGCGTTGTGCTCCCTTTGGCGTGCGCCATGGAAATCTTGGCTTCTCTCCACGACAGCGTCTTGCCTTTGCGCTTGTCCTTCTGGCTGGCGTCCGGCTCTACAATAGGGACCATGCCGCCATCCGTTTGAGCGATGATATCCTTGTGCCTGCCCGGCGTTTCAGGAAAACCCGGGATAACGCGGCTCGCTTCGAAGATGTTCTTGGCGTGGCCCGGAGCGATCCTCTGGATCGTGCTCTCTCCTATCTCGAAACCATATTGCTCCTGCAACTTCATCCGCACCTGAGCGAAAGCTTGATCGGCGGCAAAATCGGTGATCGCGCGCTGCAGAGCCCGCGAACAACCCCGAGGAATGACTTTCGCGCTCCGCAGAAACGGGCGCACGCTTTTACTCTCCAACCGATATCGCGGCTCTAGGACCCCGATCTCGCCGAGTTTCGTATGCCAGCGGAGTTTTTTTACCTTGGCGATGCATCTGAGGTTGTTGACGAATCTCTCGTTCCGTAACTTCGACCTGCCTCTCCGCCCATCCCTGCATCGCCTCCCGCCCCAAAAGCCGCATCTCCTCGATGATCCGCTCTTCGGCCGCGTCCGCCTCCTTGAGATTTCCCTCCGAATTCTCTACGGCGCTGACTATCGATGCGAATCGATCTCGAAGATCAGGGTGCTTCTCCAGAAATGCCAAAAACTCCTCGTCGCTGAGTTTCGTCGTCGCCATCTGCTGAGCCTCAATCGATTTGTCGAATCGACAGCCTACCGCGCATCACTTTGAATCGCACCCGATCGCCGCGTAGATCGCCCCCTTTTATCGGCCGCCCACGGGGAGCCTATTTCAGTAGGGTCGGGCGCGCTAGCCCCGATTCGCGAGGTTTAGCGAATTCTCGATGACGACGGGCGCGAAGTTCCCTAGCGGGTGAAGGATGGGTCGCGATAGCGTCGGTTCGCCGTACGTCGCCTCGAGGCGCTAAACCTGAAAAGTTGGCGCACCCGAAGGGATTCGAACCCCTGGCCTCTGCCTTCGGAGGGCAGCGCTCTATCCAGCTGAGCTACGGGTGCTGGGCGGTCGTCCAGGACGCCGCAGGTCGGGTTTTAGCTCATCCGCCGAACCGGAGCAACGACTGGCCGCATTCATCTCTCCATTACGGTGCGGAAATCGGCGGCATAGGCCATGTAATGGGTGACCGTGCTGGCAATTTGCCCGCGCCGATCCGTCGTAAGTTCCGAAAGCTGCCGCGCCGGCCGCCCGCCCCAGACCCAGCCACCCTCAAG
>DATBDG010000081.1:0-35457 GCA_036270055.1 Chthoniobacterales bacterium | reverse complement strand
TACCTCGCGCACCTCCGATGCCTGACCAATGAGCTGGGCGCTTCCGGCCGCGTCACCTTTAGCGGTCTCCTCTCAGGCAACTCAAAATGGGGCGCGTTCGCGGCCGCGGAAGCGTTCGTTCTTCCCTCGCACCAGGAGAACTTTGGGATCGCGGTTGTGGAAGCGCTCGCCTGCGGAAAACCGGTGCTCCTCTCGAACAAGATCAATATCTGGCGCGAGATCGTGGAAGACGGCGCCGGCTACGCCGAAGAGGACGATCTCGCCGGTACCCAACGCCTGCTCATGCGCTGGGACGAGACCACGCCCGCGCAACGCCAGGAGATGAGGCACCAGGCGCGGCGCTGCTTTGCCGAGCGTTTCGAAATTAATCGCGCAGTCGATTCTCTCCTCGCGGTTTTGCAGTCTCCGCCAAGTGACGCATGAAGATCACGATCGTGCTCGGTGCGTTCTTTCCCGTCCCGCCGCTGCTCGGCGGCGCAGTCGAGAAAGTCTGGTTCGCCCTCGGCCAGGAATTCGTCAGGCGAGGACACGAAGTGGTGCAGATCTCGCGCACCCATCCGGATCTGCCGGCGAACGAAGAGATCGAGGGCGTGCGTCATCTGCGCGTGCGCGGATACGCCCAGCCGCGCTCGCTCTTCTGGTTGAAATGGCTCGACCTCCTTTACTCGTGGCGGGTCCGCCGGATTTTGCCGCCGGCCAACATTCTGGTCACAAACACTTTTTGGCTGCCACTTCTCGTTAGGCGAAAAGATCGCGGCCTGCTTTACGTGCACGTGCAACGGGGGCCGAAAGGCCAAATGCGCTGGTATGGACATGCGGCCCGGCTTTGCGCCGTTTCGCGCGCGATCGCGGAGGAGATCGTGGCCGAAGCGCCGCAACTGCGCGACCAGGTGCGGGTGCTTCCAAATGCTCTTCCGTTTCGCATCGACTCCACTCCGGGCGACGCGCGCGGGCGGACGATCCTCTATGTCGGCCGTGTTCATCCGGAAAAAGGAATCGAATTACTCCTGCGCGCGCTGCCGCATCTGCCGCGGGAAATACTTGGCCTCTGGAAAGTGCGAATCGTCGGACCGCACGAAATCGCTCTCGGCGGCGGCGGCGAACCGTTTCTCCGCCGCTTGCAGGAGTTCGGCGCGCGTTCCGGGGCGGAAGTGGAGTGGTGCGGAAAAATTTTCGAGCCGTCCGCGCTCGCCGCCGAATATCGCTCCGCGTTGCTCTTCGCTTATCCCTCGGTGGCGGAGACGGGGGAGGCCCTGCCGGTCGCTCCGCTCGAGGCGATGGCCCACGGCTGCGCGCCTTTTGTCTCCCGCCTTCCCTGTTTCCAAGATTACATTGCCGACGGCGTGACGGGATTTGTTTTTGATCATCGCGGTGCCGAGCCAGAAAAAAATCTGGCCCGGCGCCTGACGGGTTTGCTCGGGTTGGGCGAAAACCAGATCCGGCAGATTGGAGAAGCGGCGCGCGCGCAAGCTGCTCAATTCGACGTCGCGACGGTGGCGCAACGTTATCTGGAAGATTTTGCCCGTTTGGGCCAGAATCACGCCTAACGAATGAGCGAGCCGCTGAAGAACGTCGATCCCGCCCAGGCGACGCAATTCGACTCTCCCTGGTCGCTGCGCGAACGCCTCGCCCGGGTGCTTTGGGAGTTTTGCTGGTGCCTCTTTTGTGTCTGGACGCCGAAGCCGGCCAATCCGTGGCGGCTTTTTTGGCTGGGCGTTTTCGAGGCGAAGATTCACGGGACGCCTTTCGTCCATCAGCGGGCCCGGATCGCAATTCCGTGGAATCTGACCCTGCACGATCGGGCCTGCCTGGGCGACCGGGCGAACGCCTACAGTCTCGGCGAAATTGAAATTGGCGCGCGGGCGGTGGTCGCCCAGGAAGCGTATCTGAGCACCGGGAGCCACGATTTTTCGCATCCCGCCATGCCGCTCGCCGTGGCCAGGATCACGATCGGCCAAGACGCCTTTGTTGGGGCGCGGGCTTTCGTTATGCCGGGGGTAACGATCGGGGCGCGTTCCATCATCGGCGCTGGTTCGGTCGTGACAAAGGACGTGCCGGAAGATGTGATCGCGGCCGGAAATCCATGTCGGGTGCTGCGGCCGCGGTCGTCGGCCAAAGAACACGGTGCTCCCGTCAAGACAGTGCGTCGGACGGGGAAGAAGCGCCCCGAGGCGTGAAGGTGAGCGTGCTCTTCCGCCATGGATAAAACAACCGCGGCGGTGCCGGTTTCGGTCATCGTGCCGATCAGGAATGAGGCGGAAAATCTGCCGCGCTGTCTGGCCTCGATCGCCTGGGCGGATGAAATTTTCGTGGTCGATTCCCAGAGCAGCGACGGCTCGCAGCAGATCGCGGCCGGACTTGGCGCGAAGGTCGTGCAGTTCGAATTCAACGGCACTTGGCCGAAGAAGAAGAACTGGGCACTGGAGAATCTGCCATTTCGCAATGACTGGGTCTTCATTCTCGATGCGGACGAAGTCTTGCCTAACGAGGCGGAGACCGAATTTCGCGGCGCGATTGCGCAGGCCGGCCCGATTGCGGGTTACTGGATCAACCGCCGTTTCAGGTTCATGGGGCGCTGGCTCCGGCATGCCTATTATCCGAACTGGAATCTGCGCCTTTTTCGTCACTCGTTAGGCCGCTACGAGAAGCTGACCGACGTGGCGACGGCGAGCGGGGACAACGAAGTGCACGAGCACGTCGTGGTGCAGGGGCCGACCGGCCAGTTGCGCTGCGAGCTCGATCACTATGCCTTTCCTTCGGTCGAAGTCTTCGTCGAGAAACACAATCGCTATTCGAACTGGGAGGCGCGGGTCGCGCTGGCGGAAGAGAGCGCGACGAAAGAGTTGCAGAGCGCCCCCGTCGCGCAGCGACGCCGGCTCAAACGGCTCTCGCAGCGCCTGCCATTTCGGCCGCTCCTGCGTTTCCTCTACGTTTATGTCTGGCAGCGCGGATTTCTTGACGGTCGTGAAGGTTATTACTTCGCGCGCCTGCACGCTTTCTACCAGTTCCTTTCCGTCGCGAAGACCTGCGAGCTGAGGAAAAGCGGCCGGCAAGACTAACCCTTGCGTTGGCTTGCAGGCACAGCTTTTCTTAACGAGTCGCCGTTCGCGGTTGAACCGCCGCCGGTGAATTGCCGAATGAAATCCTCCAGCGGTTTCGCGCTCGCGGTATTCTCCTGTAGGTTGATGCCGGCTTTCTCGCTCAGGATAAGGTTGAGCAATGTTTCGAGGACGCTTCCCCCGCCTTGATTTTCTCCCGGCTGACCTCCGGCGTTGCTGATAAAGAGACGGCTCGGGACAAGCGGTTGGACGCTTTTCGAGAATTGATCCGCGAAGACATTCAGCGCATAGAGCCGCGGATCGCGATAGGCGCCGACCTTTTGTAAGGTGACTGCCGCTTCGGCCAGACCGACCTGCGCAATGCGCGACGATTCGCCCTTACCGATCAGCTCCTTCGAGCGTGCTTCACCTTCGGCGAGCGTCACCTGCTTCTTGGCGAGTTGTTCCGCCTCGGCGAATTCTGCCTGGCCACGATTAGCTGCGATCTCGACGGCAATGGCGCTTTGCGTCAGCTCGGTCTGGCGCTCCGCTTTCGCCCTGGCCTGGTTGAGCGCGACCTGTTGTTGTGCGGCTTCCTCTTGCTTCGCAAAGGTGGCGCGCTGTTCGTCCGCCAAGCGACGCATGCGCAATTGATCGAACAAGGTTGCAATCGGGTCTTCCTGTCCGGGAGATTTATCCCGTGATTCTGGCCGGCCGATCAGGACCGCGACCACGTTGATGTCGTATTTCTTAAAACGCTCACCTAACTCTTCGGTCGCGCGTTTCTGGATCTCTTCACGCTTGGTCAGGAGATCGAGCATGTGTGAGGTTTGCGCGACGTCGCGGAAGTAGGCCGTGAGGATGGGATCGAGCGTTTGCGTAATCAACCGCTTCACATCACCGAATCGCTGAACAACCGAAGGCGCCTTCTGGTAGTCGATGTGCAAGACTAACGACAGCGGCAGGCGCGGCTCATAACCATCGGCGGTAATCAGGTCGATACTGGTCAGGTCTTCGTCGTAATGATGCGCTTCGGTTTGGCCGCTGATCCAGCGCAGGACGAAGTTGATCGTCGGAACGAGCTCCATTTTCACCGCGTAAGGATTAAGCGCGTATTTGCCGGTCGCGAGCGCCGTGCGCCAGACACCGCGCTGACCTACTTCCACCTGTTCACCATAGCGGAACGTCTCGCCGGTGATGTCGTTGCCGGCGGCGCCGTGATAGGAAACAATCACGCCCACATACCCAATCGGGATGAGCGTTTTCGCCTTGATCTCGACCGTGCCGAACCAGCGATTGATGAAAAAGGTGCCGTCGGTCAACACTTGTAATTGTTTACCGCGCTTACCTCCGAGCTGCAGGAACGCTTCCGGGTCCTGGAAATAGTTGTGGTCACTGCCCCGGAGCGGTTTGACTTCGGGCGCGATGATCTCCCCCGAGCCGATCGTCGGTCCGTCCTGGATACTCACCACGCCGATGGAATCGACGTTTGGATCAAACTCCGCGAGTTTTTCCGGCAACGAAGGTGGGGCGCTGCTTCCACTCGCCGTCGTGCTGACGATGTTCGTTCGGAAATTTGCGCGACCGGCCCCGATGACCACCGGATCAAAAGCGTGAACGGACGCGAGCTGCGCCTTCCACGATTCGTAACGGTCAGCGGATTCGCGCACCGGACCGGAGAAAACACGGTCTTCGCTAATGACTACGAAGAGCGCCAGGTTAATCGCGTAAACGCCTTCGCGCAGGATGCCCCGCTGCCGGCCTCTTTGGCCCCCGGCTTCCAGAAAGCGGATCGCATCCTGAAAGTGATTCGAATCGACGGTGCGGCCGAGCGTTTGGATCGGCTCGAGCGGAACACCGTCGCGCGCATAAACGTAAGCCATCTTGCCTTCAGCGACGGCGACGAGCGGTTCCCGGTGGATGCGGTATTGCCACGGATAGAGACCGAAGTGGACACCGCCACGCAGGAACCTGGCTTGCAGGCCCGCCTCTCCGTTGCGGGCGATGATCTGCCCCTCGCGCAGCGAACCTTTGCTGCTCCAGATTTTTTCGATGATGCCGACCTGCGTGTGCGGAATGTAAACAACGCCAAGGATGCGCGGTAGGCAGAGCAGCAGGACGAAGCCGCCCAGCCACAAAGCCCACGAGGTTTCCTGAAGTGTCAGAGCAAGGTTGATCATGTTAGAACTCCTAATTTTCCTGTCGCTCGTTAGACAGGCGAAGTCCGGCAACTGCGCTAAAGGTTCGAACGATTTTGTTCGATATTTTCCTGGCTCTGGCACGGCGTTTGCCCGCCGCGGTGAAGTGCTGCGCAGGACGGAGCAAGTGGTTAAGAATTCTTGCCGTGGCCGGCTCTACGATCGACGGAGTGGCGAAGCTTTGCCTAACGACTCCGCCAAGTTACGGGCGAAAACCCATGCGGCGGATCAGATTGGCGTAGCGCGGGTCGCCGGCGGAGCTGCTCAAATTGAATGCGCCAGCTGATGATTTGTAGTTCGATCACGAGCAGCGTCACGGCCGCCAGGACGAGACCCCGCCTGGGCGCGGCGGGCTTGTGGGCCAGTGCACCATTTCTTTGCGCGAGGCATTTCTTCGGCAGATCGGCCACTTCGTCGGTGTAAAAATTGACCAGCCCGATTTTGCGGCCGTGTTTCACGGCGCACTCCCCCGAGGTCGTGGAGATACCGATGCCAGCGCGGGAACGGCGCGAGATCTTCCGCGGCGCGTTTTGACAGCAGGATGTGCGCGGCATCGCCGCAACCCATCACTCGCTGGGCCATATCGATTCCAGCGCCGGCGACATTGGAGCGGTCGCTCACGTCGGTCAACTGATTCACCGGACCGCTGTGAATCCCGATGCGCAGCTGGATCTCGGGGTAGCTGTTGAGTGCGCAACGATCTCGGTTGCGTATTCAATCGGTGCCTGGGGATCTTCAAAAAACAGGCTCAGGCCGTCACCCGTAGGAATCCGCAGTAGCTTTTCGCGGGCATCGGCACGCTGAAATTGTTCCGGGCTCTTGACCACATCCTTCAATTCGCCATCACGCGGGTTTGCTCCGTGATAAGGAGCAACGAGTAACCCACCAGGTCCATCGAGAGCACATGGCTGATCTCGACCTTGTCGTTCGGTGCACGCGCGCGAGCCACGAGCATACCCTGCGAGCGGATGCGCTCGGGACAATCAGAATTCCGCGCTGCCCGGCGTGCGGGCGAACGGGATCACATCGCGAATATTCGCGACACCGGTGACGAACATGAGCATGCGCTCGAAGCCGAGACCGAAGCCGGCATGCGGCACGGTGCCGTAACGCCGAAGGTCGAGATACCACTTGTAATCGTCGAGGTGCATTTTGTGATGGCGGAGATTCTCTTCCAGGACATCGAGCCGCTCTTCGCGCTGGCTGCCCCCGACGATTTCGCCGATGCCCGGCACGAGCAGATCCATCGCCGTGACGGTTTTGCCGTCGTCGTTCAGGCGCATGTAGAACGGCTTAATCTCCTTCGGGTAGTTGAAGACCGTGAGGGGCGATTTGAAATGTTTCTCGGTCAGCCAGCGCTCGTGCTCCGATTGCAGGTTGAGGCCGTACTCAACCGGGAACTCAAATTTTTCGCCACTCTTGCGCAGTAATTCGACCGCCTCGGTGTAGCTGAGGCGTTGGAAGGGCCGCTCGAGGACAAAATCGAGCCGGGCGAGTAATTCCTTGTCGACGAATTTTGAGAAGAGGTCGAGTTCGTCGGGGCACTTTTCGCGGATGTCGCGCACGAGATATTTCACCAGCTCCTCGGCCAGATCCATGTCGCCCTCGAGATCGCAGAACGCCATCTCGGGTTCGATCATCCAGAACTCATTGGCATGCCGGGAGGTGTTGGAGTTCTCGGCCCGGAAGGTCGGCCCAAACGTGTAGACCTTGGAGAGCGCGCAGGCAAAAGCCTCGGCCTCCAGTTGCCCGCTGACCGTCAGGTAGGTGGAGCGCCCGAAGAAATCCTGCGCATAATCGATCCCGTCGTTTGGCAGACGCGGCGGATTGGCCGGATCGATCGAAGTGACGCGGAACAATTCGCCCGCGCCTTCACAATCGCTCCCGGTAATGATCGGCGTGTGCACGTAAACGAAACCGCGGTCCTGGAAAAATTGGTGGATGGCAAAGGCGAGGCGGCTGCGGACACGGAAGACGGAGCCAAAAAGGTTAGAGCGCGGCCGGAGGTGCGCGATCTCGCGCAGGAACTCCGGGGTGTGCCCCTTTTTTTGCAGCGGGTAACTTTCGTCCGACCGGCCGATGATCTCGATCGAATCTGCCACCAGCTCCCAGCTTTGCCCCTTCCCTTCGGACGCAACAAGCGGACCGCGCGCGGCAATCGAAGCGCCGGTGATGAGCCGCTGGACCGCGGGGTAGTTCGGGAGAGCAGCCTTCGCGATGATCTGGAGATTGCGCAGGCTGGAGCCGTCGTTCACCTCGAGGAAAGAAAAATCCTTCGCATCCCGTCGCGTCCGCACCCAGCCCTGGACCAGAACATTTTCCGCCGGCGCGGTGCTTTGCAATGCATCTTTGACGGAAATCGCATTCGGCATGGGAGGTAGTTTGCCGGAGGGCTTTGGGAGCGCAAGCTTCCAGCTTGCAGGTGGCTCTGGTCGGCGTGCGAGGAAGCCCGCACGCTTCAAGCTATCGCTACCGCGAGGCGCCGCGCTCGCGCTTTTCCTTCAAAATCTCCGCGATGCAGCGCACCATGTCGTCGACGTAAAAGGGATCGGCGACGAAGCAATACCCGCCCAGAAAACCAACCGAGCCGATCTGTCCGTTGGCTGCCAGACTCGTCAGGCAGACGACCGGCACGTCCTGAAGCGCCTTATCGGCATGGATCTGTTGCGCGATCTCGTCCAACTCCAGGTGTTCGGGCGCGGCGTCGAGCAGGATCAGGTCCGGTTGAAAATGGAGGGCCGAATGCAAGGCGCGCCGGCCGTGATTTTCCTGCCGGATGAGATAACGCCCCGTGGCCTGCAAAGCCGAGCCCACGACCGCGCTTAGATGCGGCGCGTGATCGATTAAGAGGATGCGCTTGGGAAAAGTCATGAAGGGCGAAGGCGTCGGCCGATCATTCTTTTAGCAGCCGTTGTGCCATGACCCGTCGGGGCAAGTCCTCCTTTTTAATTGGTCGGCCTATGCTTAATTGCCCCCTCCCGTAATGACGAATCAGGCGAAGAAAACCGCTCCCGAAGCGAACTTCGAACAAGCCATGAAACGGCTGGAGGAGATCGTCGAACAGATGGAATCCGGCGAACTGCCGCTTGAGGAGCTGATCGTGCGTTACGAGGAAGGAATGAAGCTGGTCAAGGTTTGCCAGGAGCGTCTGGCCTCGGCCGAGAAACGAATCGAAATCATCACCCGCAACAGCGCCGGCAAGCCGGTCGTAAAAGAATTTGCAGTGACGCCCGCGCCCGCCACCCCCGGGGCCGAGGCCGAACCAAAAGGAGAACCAAAAAATGTCGACGTTAGTCTCTTCTGAGGCACCACCCGTGGAAGCCGCCCGCCTGCTCGATGGGATTCAATCCCCGGCCGACGTCAAGGCATTGCCGGAGGAAAGCCTTCCGCAACTCGCGCAGGAAGTGCGCGATACTTTGATTGAAGTGCTTTCAAAAACCGGCGGCCATCTCGGCCCGAACCTGGGCGTGGTCGAGCTGACGATCGCGCTCCACCGCGTCTTCACCACCCCACACGACAAGTTTGTTTTTGACGTCAGTCACCAGGGTTACGTCCACAAAATGTTGACCGGCCGGCTGGATCGCATCCACACCATGCGGCAGTACCAGGGGCTGAACGGGTTCCTCCTTCGCACCGAAAGCGAACACGACATCTATGGCGCAGGCCACGCCGGCACCGCTCTCTCCGCCGGCCTCGGAATGGCGGTCGGGCGTGATTTATTAGGCGGGGATGAGAACGTTGTGGTGGTGGCGGGGGACGCCGCTTTCACCTGCGGCATCAGCTACGAGGCGCTCAATAACGTCAAGGCACAGACGAAGCGCTTCATCGTCGTCCTGAACGACAATGAGTGGTCGATCGCCAAGAATGTGGGCGCGATCGCCGCTTACCTGAACAACATCGTGACCAACCCGATGTACGCACATCTGCACGACAAGGCCGGCCGTTTCATCAAGGCGATTGCCGGCAAAAGCGCCTTGCATCTCGCGCACAAGGTGGAGGAAGGGGTCAAGAATCTGCTCGTGCCGAGCGTGATTTTCGAGGAGCTGGGCCTCCGCTACTACGGCCCGATCGATGGCCATGATATCCCGCTCCTCACCCGCACCTTCGAGTTTCTGAAAAAGCAGGACGAGCCGGTCCTGCTCCATATTTTGACGAAGAAAGGGAAAGGCTACGAGCCGGCCATTGCCAAGCCTGACAAATTTCACGGCCTCGGCAAATACAAAATCGAGAGCGGCGAAACCGCGCCCGCGCCGACCCCGACCTATTCCGAGATCCTCGGCAAGTCGTTAGGCAAATTTGCCGACACCAATCGCAAAATCGTCGCCATCACTGGTGCGATGCCGAGCGGCACCGGGCTCGGGTTTTTCCAGGCCCAGCATCCCGATCGCTACTACGACGTCGGGATCGCCGAGGAACACGCCGCACTCTTCGCCTGCGGTCTCGCCACCCAAGGGCTGAAGCCGTTCCTCACCATCTACTCGACCTTCATGCAGCGCGCCTACGACATGATCATCCACGACATCGCGCTTCAGAATCTAAACGTCGCCCTTTGCATGGATCGCGCCGGCCTGAGCGGCGACGACGGCCCGACCCATCATGGCCTCTTCGACATCGGCTACCTCCGGCACGTGCCCAACATCGTGCACATGCAGCCGAAGGATGAAGACGAGTTCGTCGACATGCTCTGGACGATGGCGAACTATAACTCGGGCCCGATCGCGGTTCGTTACCCGCGCGGCGCCGGGACCGGGGCAAAGCCGAAAGCGACCCCGAAGCTGCTCGAGATCGGCAAGTCCGAAGTCGTGCAGCACGGCAAGGACGTCGCCATCTTCGGTCTCGGTAACATGTTCGAGCTGGCGGAGGAAGCGGCCCAGAAACTGGAAGCGCACGGTGTCTCCGTCGCCCTCATCAATCCACGCTGGATCAAGCCGCTCGACACCGGCACGCTCGAGTTTTTTGCGCGTAGTGTGCAGGTCCTCTGCACGATCGAGGACCACGTTTTGCACAACGGCTTCGGTTGCGGCGTAATGGAACATCTGCACAGCGAGATGATCAACACCCCGGTAGTGCGGATCGGCTGGCCCGACCAATTCATCGAGCACGGCAACATCCCGGTCCTGCGACAGAAACACGGCCTGACGAGCGACGCGCTCGTGGAAAGGGTGCTCCCGTTGCTCAAAAAGCAGGGGGACAAAGCGCGTTCCAGCGCGGCATAACCCAGCCGTTCTCGCCTGTCCCGTCGAGCGAGCTGCAGCTCCAGGGTCAATCGCCGGGGTGCAAGTATGCCCGCCTGACAAGACAGCCGGGACGGCTGTGTTACGATCCCGCATGGCGGTTATCGAAACTTCGGGGCTGACCAAAGTCTACCGAACCTATCGTAAGGAAAGCGGGCTCTGGGGCTCGATTAAAGGACTCGTTAGGCGAAAACATGAGGAGACGCGCGCCGCGGACAACATCACCTTCACGATCGAGGAGGGCGAACTGGTCGGTTTCCTCGGGCCGAACGGCGCGGGCAAAACGACCGTCCTCAAAATGCTTTCCGGCCTGCTCAATCCGACCGCGGGCGCGGCGCGCGTTCTCGGGTTCGTCCCGTGGGAACGCCGGGATGAAATGAAACGCCAGTTCAGCCTCCTCATGGGCCAGAAGAACGCCCTCTGGTGGGACCTGCCCGCCCAGGAATCGCTCGAATTGAACCGCGCCATCTATGGAATCGATCGCCACCGGTTCAAAAAGGTCGTCGGTGGGCTGAGCGAGCTGCTCGAGGTCCAGGACAAGATGAACGTGATGGTGCGCGAGCTGTCGTTAGGCGAGCGGATGAAGATGGAGCTCATCTCCGCTCTCATCCACGAGCCGCGCGTTCTCTTTCTCGATGAACCGACGATTGGGCTCGATGTCGTGAGCCAGAAACGAGTGCGCGAATTTCTCCGCCTCTACAACCGCGAGCATCGCATCGTGACGATGCTGACGAGCCACTACATGCAGGACATTGAAGAGCTTTGTCATCGCGTCATCATTATCGATCACGGCAGGATCTTCTTCGACGGCGAACTGAGCGCGATCATCGACCGCTTTTCCGGACACAAGATTGTCAGCCTGACGTTTGCGGAAAAGCAGGAACGCGATCTCTCCGGGCTCGGCGAGGTGGTCGAGCAGACGCCGGTCAGCGTGCAGTTGAAGGTCCCGCGCGCCAGGGTCACCGAAGTCTGCCGGCAACTGCTGAGCGCTTGTTCGGTCTCCGATATCAACGTCCAGGAGTTGCCGGTGGAGGACGTTATCCGCCAGCTCTTCGGTGAGCGGAGCGCCGCCACGCACGCCGCGCCGGAACCGACTCCGGCCTGACCAACTTAGGTCCAGGCATTCTGCATCGAGCTCTTTAGCTCGTGCGTGTAGCTCGGGTTGACTTCGAACGCCATCGTCAGCAGGTCCGCGGCCGTGATTTGCTCCCGATAGGGAAGACTTTCGACGAACCCGGCGGCGAGGAGGGCGTTAAGCACGTCGGTCAGGTCCTCGAGCGGGATCTGCGTGTAATCACCGATCTGTTCTCCCGGCATGGCGTCGGCAAAGCCGATCGCTTTCAAGACGGCGCGTTCGCGACCGCTGAGTTTGATTCGACGCATCGAAATGAAAGAGCAGGACGCATACCGGTGCCTGGACCGAGCTGTGAATCTTTACTCCGGAAGCGCGCTCGGTAACTTCCCTTTCCCATGGCAGTCTCAGAAGATCAGATCAAAGAAGCGCTCCGCACAGTGAAATATCCCGGGTTCAGCCGCGACATCGTTTCGTTCGGCCTGGTGAAGGGAATCGAGGCCCGCAACGGCAACGTCACCGTCCAGTTGGCTCTCGCGACGAACGATCCGGCAGTTCCACAGACGATCAAAAACGAGGCTGAAAATGCCTTGCGCAATCTCGCCGGAGTCCAGGAGGCAAGAGTGCGAATCGACATTCACGCTCCACCCGCGGGCAGCGGGACGGCCGGGGTTGGGGCGGCGCGGATTGCCGGCATCAAACACGTCATCGCGATCGCGAGCGGCAAGGGCGGCGTCGGCAAATCGACCGTCGCGGCCAATCTGGCGGTCGCGCTCGAGCAAAGCGAAGCCGCCGTCGGGCTGTGCGACTGTGACATTTATGGGCCAAGCATTTCACTCATGTTCGGCTCGCGCGAGCGGCCGATGGCGACGGAGGAGAACCGAATCATCCCGATCGAGCAATACGGCTTGCGCCTGATGTCGATGGGGTTCCTCCTCGACGACACCTCGCCGGCCATCCTGCGCGGGCCGATGGTGACCCGTTACACCCAGCAATTTTTGCGGCAGGTCGAGTGGGGCGAACTCGATTATCTCGTGCTCGATCTTCCGCCGGGGACGGGCGACATCCAGCTCACCATCGTGCAAACGGTGGCGCTCTCCGGAGCCATCATCGTCACGACTCCGCAGGAAGTGGCGTTGATCGATGCGCGCAAAGCCGCCGCCATGTTCGAAAAAGTAAACGTGCCAGTGCTCGGTTTGATCGAAAATATGAGCCACTTTGTTTCGCCCTCGGATGGGAAGCGCTACGACATTTTCGGGAGCGGCGGCGGGGAGCGGGAAGCGAAACGCATCCGGGTTCCGTTGCTCGGTCAGATCCCGATCGACATCGCGACTCGCGAAGCGGGCGATCGCGGGATGCCGGTGACGGCCGAGAGCAAGGGATCGCCCGTGAGCGCGGAATTTCAGCGGATCGCGAAAAACCTGCGGGAAACGCTGCCGACAACGTAATGCTTGCCATTTTTCTTCGAGTCAGCCTAAATACCGGCCTCCCTGGTTCGTCTAATGCTTAAAGCGAATGGAGCTGTGGCAATGAATGACAACATGGGAACCGACGTTTCCGAAGACGCCGGCGCGCACTTTCTAAAAAATTCGGTCCTCTACAAGGAGTTCCTGGCCGAGCGCGAAGAAATTTTGAAACACAAGTGGATCGAGAGTGAGAAAGCCGGGTCCGACATCGGCTTCGAGAAGGCATTGCTCGATTGGATTGTGAAACATCGCTCCAACTGGCGCGACCGAAGAATGCGCGAGGCGAAACTGGCCAAAGTGCCGGCCTGACCTCGTGCTTTTCCTTTAAGGCGATCCCGTGAGGTCGCAAAGGAAGATGAGCCCAGCAAACACGCCTAACGATACCGACGCCCTCCGCATCTTCGACGCGGAGGCGATGGCGCGTGCTTTGCGGCGGATCGGGCACGAAATCATCGAGCGCAACCGCGACCTCTCCGCCCTTGTCCTCGTCGGCATCCCGAAGCGCGGGGTCGAGCTGGCGCGACGACTGGCGGCCGAGATCGAAGCGATCGGGCAGGTGCCGGTCGCGACAGGATTGATCGACGTTTCGATGCACCGCGACGATTTCGGAAGGCGCTCGGCGCTCCCGGTCGTGCGGGCTTCACAACTGCCGCAGCCGATCGACGGGCGCACCGTCATCCTGGTCGACGACGTGCTTTTCACCGGCCGCACCTGCCGCGCCGCGATGGATGCACTCGGCGCCTTCGGTCGGCCCGCTTCCATCCAATTGGCCGCTCTGATCGATCGCGGTCATCGCGAGTTGCCAATTCGACCGGACTTTGTGGGAAAGAATCTGCCAACCGCTCCGGGCGAGCGGGTCCGTGTCCGTTTACAGGAGACTGATGGCGAGCCGGACGCCGTCTGGCTGGTGAAAGGATGAAAATTCGAGGATTGCGGCCGGCTCCGGGGAGCGCCCCGAATGCTTTCGGAGCGTAACCAGCCATGACGACACGCTGGACCCGAAAGGACTTGTTAGGCCTGCGCGAGCTTTCGGCGGAGGAGATCAATCTTGTTCTCGAAACGGCCGATGCCTTCAAACAAGTCGGGACTCAAGAGGTGAAGAAAGTCCCCGCGCTCCAGGGCAAGACGCTCGTCAATCTTTTCGTCGAGCCGAGCACAAGGACCAGGACCTCGTTCGAGCTCGCGGCCAAGCGTCTCAGCGCCGACATCATTAATATCAGCGCTTCCGCTTCCAGCCTAACGAAGGGTGAGACGCTGAAAGACACCGCCCGGGTGCTCGAAGCCAACCATGCCGACATCATTGTCTTGCGCCACAGTTCGCCCGGCGCGCCCCAATTCCTCGCCCAGCGGATCGGTGCGAGCGTGATCAATGCCGGCGACGGCGCGCACGAACATCCCACCCAGGGGTTGCTCGATCTCTACACCATCCGGGAAAAGAAAGGCGAGGTGGCGGGGCTCCGCGTCGCGATCATCGGCGACATCCTTTTCAGCCGGGTCGCCCGTTCGAATATTTTCGCGCTCCTGAAAATGGGAGCGGAGGTGACGCTCGTCGGCCCGAGCACGCTGGTGCCGCGCGCCTTCGAAGAGCTCGGGGTCAAAGTCTCGCATCAACTGGACGAAGTCCTGCCGGAAGCCGATGTCGTGAACCTGCTCCGCATTCAGCATGAGCGGCAGCGGAAGGAATATTTCCCCGGGCTGGGTGAATACATCCGGCTTTTTGGCCTAACGAAAGAGCGGGCGAAGTTGTTGCAAGCGGATTGTTTGATCATGCATCCGGGGCCGATCAATCGCGGAGTCGAGATCGACAGCGACGTGGCCGATGGACCGCAGAGCGTGATCTTGAATCAGGTGACGAACGGTCTCGCCGTGCGGATGGCGGTTCTTTATCTCTGCGGAGGAATTGCGAGATGATGCTCATCCGCAACGGCCGCATTATTGATCCCGCCAATGGGCGCGACGAGATCGCTGATCTCTGGATTGTCGATGGCCGGATCAGCGCGAAGCCGAAAAATGGAAAGAGCGAAACGATCGACGCGACAGGCTTGATCGTTAGTCCTGGACTCATCGATATCCACGTCCACTTCCGGGAACCGGGTTTCGGTTGGAAGGAGACAATCGAATCGGGTGCGCGGGCGGCGGCGGCGGGCGGATTTACGACCGTCGTTTGCATGCCGAACACTTCTCCGCCCGCCGACAGCCCGAGCACGATCGCCTGGATCAAAGACCGCGCCGCCGAGGTGGCGCGCGTGCGGGTTTTGCCGACGGGAACGATCTCGAAAAATCTGGCGGGGGAAGAGCTGGCGCCGATTGCCTCTTTGGCCCAGGCGGGCGTGGTCGCGATCACCGACGACGGCCATTGCATTCAGAACAACGAACTGATGCGGCGCGCGGTCGAGTATGCCCGAATGGTGGGCCTGCCGGTGCTCGACCACTGCCAGGATTACGACCTCGTCGGCAATGGCGTCGTGCATGAAGGCTACTGGAGCAATCTGCTCGGACTCCCCGGCTGGCCGGCGGCTGGGGAGGAGGCGATCGTGGCGCGCAATATCCTGCTCGCCGAACTATGCGATCACCAGATTCATTGCCAGCACATCAGCGCGGCGGGCAGCGTGCGGCTTCTGCGCGAAGCGCGGGCCCGCGGGGTGAAAATCAGCGGTGAGGTTTGCCCGCATCACATCGCGCTGACGGACGAGTCGATCCAGAATTTCGACACCGATTTCAAAATGAACCCGCCTCTCCGGGCGCAGCGCGATATCGATGCGCTCCTTGAGGGCATCGCCGACGGCACGCTCGACATCCTGGCGAGCGACCACGCCCCGCACGCGGGATTTGAAAAGGAAGTGGAGTTCGATCGGGCGCCGTTCGGGATCGTCGGACTGGAGACGGAACTCGGTTTGTTCCTCGATCTGCTCGTCCATCGGCACCAGACGATTGCTTTGCCACGGTTGATCGAGATGCTGACAGTGAATCCGGCGCGTTTGTTAGGCTTGAACGCTGGCACCCTGTCGTTAGGCGCGCCGGCCGATATCACGCTGATCGACCCGGAACGGGAATGGACGGTGGAGCCGGCAAATTTCCAATCGCTGTCCCGTAACATGCCTTTCCGCGGTTGGAAACTAAAGGGACGCGCGGTGCGAACGATCGTTGGGGGAGAGACCGTGTGGCAGGCGTGAGATGGCCGCTCTCGGCTGTTCGTCGCACGACGGGACAGGCTGGGAGCCTGTCTTAACAGGGATACCCGCCAGAAATGTAATCGCGCAACTGATCGAGGGTCGCGTTCTGCATCGAGATCACTTCCTTGACCAAGTCGCCAATCGAGATGACGCCGCGAATTTCCCCATCGCAGAGAACGGGGAGGTGGCGGATGCGTTTTTCCGTCATGAAGCGCAGACAATCTTCGACCGTCTCGCGCGGATGCGCGGTGGTCAGCTCGGTCGTCATGATCTCGCGCACAGTGCTGCTGCGCGAAGTTTTGCCGCGCAGCATCACTTTGCGTGAGTAATCGCGCTCGGAAACGATTCCGACCAATTTCTCGTCCTCCATCACGAGCAGCGCCCCGACATTTCGCTCCGCCATCAGCTTGATCGCATCGTAGACGGTGGCGTCGGGACGGACGGTGAAGATCTCGCCGCTCTTCTGGTGCAGGATCTTGTCGATCGTGCCGCTCACGTCCATGCGTGCGAGAATACCCGCCGCCGGAAATCGACGCAAACAATTAAACGCGCGTTAATTTTGCGTGCGGTGCGCGAATTTGTCCGCGATAAGCCCTTCGAGTTTGTCGACCAAGATGCGGTCGGGGAGACGCTCGAGGACTTCATTGAGAAATCCACCGACGAGCAACTGGCGCGCGACCGGCGCCGGGATGCCGCGGGCCAGGAGGTAAAACATTTCGTCCTCATCGATCTGGCCGGAAGTGGCGCCGTGACTGCACTTCACGTTGTCGGCCATAATCTCGAGACCGGGCATGGAGTTGGCCTCGGCCTCGTCGCTCAGGAGAAGATTGCGCACTTTTTGGTAGGCGTCGGTGAAATGCGCGTGCGGCTCGACCCGGATGAGGCCGCCAAACGTATTGCGGGCGCGGCCGTGGAGGGCGTTTTTGAATAGGAGGTCGCTGTAAGTGTGGGGCGAGGCGTGATCCTGCAAAGTGCGGGCATCGAATTCCTGTGCGTCATCGCCGACCGAGACGGCGAGCATGTCGCTATGTGCACCTTCGCCGCTCAGGCGGCTGAGGCTTTCGAGTCGCGAGTACTTTCCGCCCAGCCCGAGATAGAGATTCAACGCCCTCGCATCGCGCGTTACGGTCGTGGCGTTGATTTGAATGCTAAGAGTGTTGTCGCTCCAGTCCTGCGCGCAGATGTAGGTGACCTTCGCGCCAGCGCCGACGATCAGATCGTTGACGCCACAGGCGAAACCGGGGCGCTTGCGATCGGTCGAGCGAAAATAATCGACGAGCGTGACCTTAGAGAGGTCCTCGGCGACCACGAGCGTGTGCGGGAAAATCGCCGCGTTCTCCGCGTGCAACCAATGGTAAGCTTCGAGCGGCAGTTCGATTTCCACCCCGCGCGGAACGTAAAGGAACGTTCCCGACCGGACGAAGGCTTCGTGCAGGGCGGCGAACTTGGCCGAACCAAGCGTGGCGGGCTGGCTCATGAAAAATCGGCGGAAGAGTTCCTCGTGCTCGATCAGGGCGCGCTCGAGCGGCTGAAAAATGACGCCGGCTTTGCGGAGCTTCTCGTTCAGGACTTCGCGTTCCAAAAAATGATCGTCGGCAAAAACGAGGCGCCCGGAAGTTTCCTCGAGGCCTCTGGAACGGTCGAGAACTTCGCGTCCGGACGCGTCCGACAAAGCGGGTGGGCTGGAATAGGGCGCAAGATCGAGCGCACTAACGGTCGAGAAACGCCACGCCTGATCTTTCCGGGCCGGCATGGCAACGCTTTGGAATCGCGTCCAGGCCGAGCGCTGCTGTTTGACAAACCAGGCGGGCAATTTTTCCTCGGCACGCTCGGCGACGCCGTCGAGAATCGCACGCCTTTTGGGCGCGGCGGCGGCGACTTCTTCGAGAACAGCGGACGGGTTGCTCATAGCGGGCAGAGACGCGAACGGCGGTCGGAGACCGCCGTCAAATTGCGTCCGATACTGCGGCCGAAAACCTAGCCGACAGAGCCCTCCATCTCAAGCTCGATCAGCCGCTTCAGCTCGACCGAGTACTCCATGGGGAATTGCCGAACGAGGTCGTTAACGAATCCGTTAACGCTTAGGCTCATCGCCTGGGCCTCGGTCAGGCCACGCTGTTGCATGTAGAAAATCTGCTCGGCGCTGACCTGGCTGACGCTCGCTTCGTGCTGAACGGCGTTGCCGGTGCCGCGAACGGTGATCGCGGGGTAGGTATCGGTGCGGCTGTTGGCGTTGATGAGGAGGGCGTCACACTCAGTGTTGTTTTTGCAGTGCTTGAGATGTTTCGGGACGTGGACAAGCCCGCGATAAGTGGCGCGGCCCGTGCCGATCGAGATGCTCTTGGAAATGATGTTGCTGGTCGTTTCATCGGCGGCGTGCACCATCTTCGCCCCGGTGTCCTGGTGCTGGCCGTCGCCGGCGAGCGCGATCGAGATCACTTCGCCGCGCGCTTTGCGACCCTTCATGACGACGCCGGGATATTTCATCGTCAGGCGGGAGCCGATGTTGCAGTCGATCCATTTCACTTCCGCTTCCTCGTGGGCGAGGCCGCGCTTGGTGACGAGGTTGAAGACGTTGTTCGACCAGTTTTGGACCGTGATGTACTGGATCTTGGCGCCCTTGAGCGCGACCAATTCCACGACCGCGCTGTGGAGCGTGGCGGTGTTAAATTTCGGCGCGGTGCAGCCCTCCATGTAGGTCAGTTCGGCGCCTTCGTCGGCGATGATGAGGGTGCGCTCGAACTGGCCGAAGTTCTCGGCGTTAATCCGAAAGTAGGCCTGGAGCGGGTGCGTCACTTTCACGCCCGGCGGCACATAGATGAACGATCCGCCGCTGAAGACGGCGCTGTTGAGGGCGCTGAATTTGTTGTCCCCGGTCGGGATTACTTTGCCGAACCACCGCCGGAAAATTTCGGGGTGATCCTTTAATCCGTCGCGGCTGCCGACGAAGATGACGCCTTGCTCGCCGACCGCCTTTTTGATGTTGGAATAGACGGCTTCGCTGTCGAACTGCGCTTCGACGCCGGCGAGAAATTTGCGTTCCTGCTCCGGAATGCCGAGTCGCTCGAAAGTGCGTTTCACATCATCCGGCACATCCTCCCAGCTGCGCTTCGGCTGCACGCCGCCGCTGAGGTAATAGCGAATTTTGTCGAAGTCGATCGCCTCCAGATCCCTACTCGCCCAATGCGTCGGCATCGGTTTGCTGAGGAACGTCTTGAGCGCGTTGAGACGGAATTCCCGCACCCAATCCGGGTCCTCTTTCACGTCGGCGATGTAATGAATCGTCTTCTCGGACAGCCCGATGCCGGCGTCGTGGGTGTGGGTCTCCGGATAAAAGAAATTTCCGAGATTGCGTTCGATATCGAGAGTTGCGTTTTGCTTAACCATTGTCGTCTCCTTGTTAGGCGAGGGCGGGCTCGGTCGCTTCTTCCTTGACCCAGTCGTAGCCCTTTTCCTCCAACTGGAGGGCGAGCTCCTTGCCGCCGCTGAGTTCGATGCGCCCCCGCACCATGACGTGCACGTGATCGGGCACGATGTAATTCAAAAGCCGCTGATAATGCGTGATCAGAAGGATGCCGCGCTTCGGACCGCGAAGCGAGTTCACTCCATGGGCGACGATCTTCAGGGCGTCGATGTCGAGCCCGGAATCGGTCTCGTCGAGCACCGCATATTTCGGGTCGAGCATCGCCATTTGCAGAATTTCGTTCCGCTTTTTCTCGCCGCCGGAAAAGCCTTCGTTGACCGAGCGCGAGGTAAAAGAGCGATCCATCCCGAGCGAGTCCATTTCCTTGTAAAGCCGGGCGTAATAGTCCGTCGCCTCCAGCTCCTCCCCCTCGGGCAGGCGAGCCTGAACGGCAGCGCGGAGGAAGTTGGCAATCGTGACGCCGGGAATTTCGCTCGGGTATTGGAACGCCATGAAGAGCCCACTCCGGGCGCGCTCGTCGGGCTCGAGCTCGAGGATGTTTTCGCCGTCCATCGTCACCGAGCCGGAGGTCACGACGTAGTCCGGATGCCCGGCGAGAACCTTGGCAAGGGTGCTCTTGCCGGAGCCGTTTGGGCCCATGATGGCGTGGACTTCCCCCTTCGGGACAGTGAGACTGAGGCCACGAATGATCTCCTGGTCGGCGATCGAGACGTGTAAATTCTGAATGGTCAATTGATCCATAAAATTCGAACTACAAGATACGCTGGATTTACAGGTTTTGCGAACGCGATTGAGCAGCGTTAAGTGCTGACCGATGACGAGCGGACAAGCGGAACGGATGCGGGCTTTTATCCTCTGCGGCGGGTTCGGGACGCGACTGCGATCGGTGCTGAGCGATCGACCAAAATCGATGGCGCCGCTGGCGGGGGTGCCATTTCTGGAGTTGCTCCTCCGGCAGGTCCGGGAGCAGGGGATTCGCGAAGCCGTCCTCGGGACCGGTTACATGGCGGAACAGATCGAGGATCATTTGCGCGACGGGGCGAGGCTTGGGATCTCTATTCGCTATTCGCGCGAACCCGAGCCGCTCGGGACCGGAGGCGCTTTGAAATTGGCGGAACCGCTCCTGAGCGATCCGGCGCTGGTGCTCAACGGCGACAGCTACGTCGAATGGAATTTGGAGGCGGCGCGCGAACTGTTCGAGCGCGCAAGGGCGGATGCGGTCATGATCTTGCAACGAGTCCCCGACATTGCGCGCTACGGGAGTGTGACGATCGCGGCCGATGGCCGCGTCACCGAGTTCGTCGAAAAAGGCAGCCGCACCGGCGCCGGATTGATTAATGCCGGCGTTTATCTTTTGCGGAAGGAGATCGTGGCGCGTCTGCCAGAGAAGGAAACGATTTCGCTGGAGCGAGATGTTTTTCCCGCGTTCTCTCCCGGCAAGCTCTACGGCCTGGTGACCGAGGGCATTTTTATCGACATCGGAATCCCGGCGGATTTGGAGCGCGGCCAAACCCTCCTGCTGCCAAAAGTTCGGCCGAAAGCTACTTAGAGACGGGCGTGAGTTCGCTCACGAGCCGGCGGCGATCGATCTTGCCGTTATTGGTCCGCGGGAGCGATTGCCGGAATTGGATCTTCTCCGGCACCATGTAGGCGGGCAGCTTTTCGGCGCAGTGGCGCTTCAACTCTGCGGAGTCGAGCGAAGCGCCATCGGCGAGCGTGGCCACGGCGTTGATGGTGTTGCCGACCGCTTCGTCCGGGATCGGAAGGGCGACGGCCTCCTCGACCGCGGGATGAGAGACCATCACGACTTCGATTTCGCCGAGCTCGACCCGATAGCCGCGGGTTTTGATCATGTGGTCCTTGCGGCCGATGAACAAATAGTTGCCCTTCTCGTCCGGCGTGACCCAGTCGCCGGTGCAATACAGTTTTTCCTCGCGGCCGACGGCGAAAGGGTTCGGGACAAAGCTGGCGGCGGTATTCTCCGGTCGGCCGAAATAGCCTTGCATGACGGTTGAGCCGCGGGCGTAAAGCAATCCCTCTTCGCCCGGAGTCGTGACTCGGTTACCGTCAGCGCCGATGGCGATTAGATCGGTGTTGGCGCATGCTTTGCCGATCGGAACCGCGGCGGTTTGTTCCGGTGAGAGCGGTTCCACTTCGTACCAGGCGCAAACGTTCGTCTCGGTCGGCCCGTAGAGGTTGGCGTAGCGCGGGCGCGGGAGCTTTTCCATCAGCGCGCGCAGATGTTTGGTCGGGAAAACTTCGCCGGCAAAAAGCACCCAGCGCAACGCCGAGAGGTCGCGCTCCTCCAGTTTCCCGCGGGCCTGGAGCAGTGTGAGCACCATCGGAACGGAATACCAGATCGAGATCTTTTGATCCTGGATAAACGCGGAAAGCTGGAGCGGGAAGACTGCCAGGCCTTCCGGCACCAACGAGATCGCCGCCCCCGCTTTGACCGCGACAAAAATATCGAAAACCGAAAGGTCAAAGTTGAACGGCGCATGCTGCGAGAGACGATCCTGATGGGTGACCCCGAATGCTTCGCAGCCCCAGTTCACGAAGGTGAGGGCATTCAGGTGCGAGAGCATGACCCCCTTCGGCGTACCAGTGGATCCGGATGTGAAAAGGATGTAGGCGAGATCGTGATCGATTACCGGCACGCCGGGATCTTCAGCAGAGTAAGCGGACAACCCATCGCCGTAGGATAGGCTCGGGAGCGGGAGCCGGGCTTCGGGCGCTTGATCGACAAAGAAGAGCGCCCCCATCGGATGCTCCTTTTGGAATCCGGCAAAGTCGGTCTCCAATTTCTTGTAAAGCATCTCGCTCGTGATCAACGCCCGAAAATCGCATTGCCGCCCGATCTCGAACAGCCGCGGGCCGGGGGCGTTGGCATCGACCGGCACATAGCAGGCACCGGTTTTCATGACGCCGAAGATGCTGGCGATGGCGTCAGGCGATTTCTGGAGGTAAATGCCCACGCGATCGCCCGGCTTCACGCCATTCGCGATGAGGGCGTGCGCGATTCGGTTACTCCGCGCTTCGAGTTCGCCGTAGGTAAGCGCCTGATCGAGCAACCGGACTGCTTCCGCGTCCGGCTGGTGTCGGGCACTTCGGCTCAGAAGTTGGTGTAAGGCGTAGGCCATGGTCGTTAAATTGCGGCTGGCATTCCACTCGATCACGGCCATCTGACCAGCCTGACAGTCGCGGCCATCGATTATTTCGACGGGGCGAACGTCGGAAATTGGCTTCCGTTCTATCCCATTTGGCCTTCCGGGTCAACCGTAGCGGATGCAAAGGTTGACAGCCGAGCCTGCTTTTCGGTAGGCTCGTTGGACCGTGACTTGCTGATTATGCGTCCGGCCGGCGTGGCGGCGCCGTAGTAAATATCATCGAAATGTAACTGTAACTGCTCCCATCCTGTAGCTATCATTGCATCCCGTAGGATGGAAGCAGGTCCGCCGGGAGCTGTCGCCCCCCGAAAGATTTTAGACATGAAAAAACGAGAAGTGATCATCATCGGGGGCGGTCCGGGAGGGGCTGCGACCGCGCTTTATCTCATCCAATCCGGCATCAAACCCCTCATCGTGGAACGTCAGGCGTTCCCGCGCTTCCATATCGGCGAATCGCTGAGCGGAGAATGTGGTAACGCCATTCGCAATCTCGAATTGGACGACCAGTTGGTGGCGCAAAATTATCCGATCAAATACGGCGTCAACGTCTACAACCCCAAGGGAATCCCCTTTTGGGTCGAGGTGAAAAAGCGCTGTCCGGAGACCAACGAGATGATGCCGAACTGGACTTGGTCCGTCACCCGCAGCAGCTTCGACAAGATTCTGCTCGATGCCGCTCTCGAGCGTGGAGCGGAATACATGTCGTGCGATGCGGTTGCGCCCCTGCAGGAAAATGGACGGGTCGTGGGCCTGCAAATTCGCACGCCGGGCGGTGCGCTGGAGGATCTGCATTGCGAGGTCCTCGTCGATTGCTCAGGGCAGGCGACGTTCCTCGCCAATCGCGGCGTCACGGGGCCGAAGGTGAAAGGTGGCTACGCGAACCAGATCGGTGTTTTTTCGCAAATCGAAGGCATGACCCTGGACACCGGCTCGGAGCCGTCGAAGGCGCTCGGCAACACGCTCATTTTCTACAAGCAAAGGGACCATTGGGCGTGGACCATTCCGCTCAAGCCCGACCTCGTCAGTGTGGGCGTGGTCGCGCCGGCGAGTTATTTCAAGGACCAGGGCCTCGACAAGACGGAATATTTGCAGCGCGAAATTCTCAGCTTGAATCCGGAATTGAGCCGGCGAGTGGCGGACACTTCTTTTGTCGAGGAAGTGCGCTCGGTCACCAGTTATTCTTACGCGGCAAACAACTACGCGGGGCCCGGTTTCATCTGCGTCGGGGATTCGCATCAGTTCACCGATCCGATTTTTTCCTTCGGCGTTTTTCTTGCGATGAAGGAGGGCGAATTTGCGGCTCAGGCGATAGGGAAGCATCTCGGTCAGAACGGCCAGCGGAAGAGCGATCCCTTTGCGGAATACGAAGCAGTCACGACGGAAGGTCAGGACGCGATTCGGGACGTCATCGATACTTTCTGGGAATACCCGCTGGTCTTTACGCGGATGGCTTCAGGCGCGGCGCAGGACGACATCACGGATCTCTTCGCGGGGCGTGTCTACGGGGACATCGTGCGGACTAACGCTTCGCGCGCGGCGATGCGACGACTCCTGGCGAAACGTCGCGGGCAATCTTCCGACAATACGGTGCCCGCGCAGGCCTAGGCGACGGCTGACGGTGGTCTGCCGCCTTTTTTTCCGCATCATCGGAACGACGCAATCGCCGATTCCAGGCGGCATTTGCCCGGCTTCGGCCTGCCCGCTATGATGCGCGAGATGGACAATAAGGCGGTCATTTTTCTTCACATCCCGAAGACGGCGGGGACCACGCTCAACCGGATTATCGAGTGGCAATATAATCCGCTCGCCATCTTCACCATGGATCCCTACCGGATTCGCGCCACCCCCGAGCGGCTGCAAAAACTTTCGGAGCGACGCCGCCGAAGTCTGCGCATGGTGCGCGGACATTTGTATTATGGCGTCCATGAATTTCTTCCCCAGGGCGCGACCTACTTCACGATCCTGCGCGAACCGGTCGCGAGGTTTTTTTCCTCCTATTATTTCATCCAGCGCCGGCCGCTGCATCCGATGCATCGCAAGGTCACGACCGAGAGAATCGGGGTGGAAGATTTCATTCGCCTCACTCCCCGGCGGCAAAATCTGCAGTGCAGTCTGATCTCGGGAATAAAAAACGACGGGAGCAGTGACGAGCGCATGCTCGAGGCCGCGAAGGAAAACCTGGCGAAGTCTTTCAGCGTCGTCGGGCTTGCGGAGCGGTTCGAAGAGAGCCTCGTGTTGATGGCGAAAGCATACGGCTGGGAAATCCCGTTCTACGAAAATCGGAAAGTCTCGAAGACACGGCCGACGGTTGATCCCGCCGCCGTCGAGATGATTCGAGAACACAATCGGCCCGACCTCGAACTCTACGACTTCGGGAAAAGTCTCTTTGAAGAAAGCCTGCGGCAAAACGAGACCGCCGTCCGAGACGGTTTGGAGACCTTGCGTCAACTCCCAAAGCCCGGCTCAGTGGAAAACTTCTACAACTCCACGCTCGGCGCCGGTCGTTTCCTCGTAAACAAAATCGCGTCGGCCGTATGAGGAACTTCGACCATCGTCCGCGCCAGTAGCACGGCACTGATTTCATGGCCCACACGCCGATACGCGGAGGGACGCCGGTCTTCGGTATTCTTTTCGTCCTAATCGCGCTCGCACCGATCAGCCAGCCCTCGCTTTTGGCTGCCGGAGAACCGCTCCGGACAGGTCTTTGGGTCATGCAAAAATTACCGGCGAACCGCCAGACCTTTAATGAGTTCGAATCGCAGCTCCGCGCCAATCCTAATCTGAGCGGAGTCTGTCTGCATATCCCGTGGGCCGAGATCGAAAAGAAGCCTGGCCAGCCGGATTTCAGTAGCATCGACAAAACCGTCGCGGTCTTTCGCAGTGCCGGAATGAAATATCAGCTCTGTCTCAAACCGGGAGCCTCCACCCCGAAATCGGTTTACGCGGAAGGCGCGAAGGCTTTCGAGACACGCGTCAGGAATCCGCATCGAGCGGATGTCGGGCAGGCCGTCCAAATCCCGGTCCCATGGGATCCGATCTACATGCGAAACTTTTCGCGCACCATTGACCAGCTCGGAGAAAGATACGCGCGCGATCCGTTATGCGTCAGCGTGGTCCTGACCTGCGCCAACTTCATGAGCGCGGAAATGCACCTGCCCAAAACTCCCTCGGACCTGACCCGCTGGCAGGCACTCGGAGACTACGAAACTCGATTGCTCGAGGTTTATAAAAAATTTACCGAGAAGTGGGCGACGGCGTTTCCGCGACAGGATGTTTCGCTTCATATCTCGAAGGTTCTCGATCTGCCGCCTTCCTTCATCGAACGCATCGTCGACTATGGTTTGAGCAAGTATCCGGAGCGTTTCTCGATTCAAAATTGCCAGCTTAGTGGGCGTCGGGAGGACACCGGCAAAATGAGCTATGACCTGGTGCAAAAATACCGCGATCGAGCCCATCATGGTTTTCAGAGCCTGGCGGGACTTTCTCGCCCGAACCGGATGGGATCCATGGAGATGGCGGCACTGAATGTGGTCCATGCCAGAGGGGAATACTGGGAGCTATGGCATGGCGATGGCTTTAATGTCGAAACTTCCAGTGCCGTCGCAAAAGTATGGCGGGAGGCGAAGGAAATGGGTTACGATGCTTACAAGAAGAAATTGATTTCCGAAGGTAAATACCGGCAGACAAGATGAGCCCGTCTTCAATCGAACAAACAGAAAGAGAAACATTGCAACAGCCGCCGGCAAATCCCGAGCCGCGGGCGTGCCCATCGAGCGAGGCGGTGATTTTCCTTCATCTGCCCAAAACGGCCGGGACAACGCTCAATCGCCTGATCGAGTGGGAGTATCCTCTCTCCCAGATGTATTCGGTCGATCCCGTGCTCTTCGAATGGTCGGCGGCCCATCTGCGCCGACTCCCAAAGCGCCGTTTGCTCAGGACGCGGATGTTCAAGGGACATATGCTTTTTGGTTTACATGAAGTCCTGCCGCAGCCCGCGACTTACATCACAGTCTTGCGCGATCCAGTCGAGCGAGTGCTCTCGGCATTCTACTACATGCGGAGCTATAAGCTTCATCCCCTCTACTGGAAATTTCGCCGTGAGAATTGGACGATCGAAAGGTTCGTTGAGCGTTCCACCCGGGATAATGTTCAGTGCAAGATCATCGCCGGAGCAAACTATCATGCTCCCTGTACCGAAAAGGTTCTCAAGGACGCGCTTCATAACCTGACACGTTTTTTCAGTGTGGTTGGTCTTTCGGAGCGTTTCGAGGAAAGCCTGGCCCTGATGAAATTACGCTTCGGCTGGGAGCTTAAATCGTATTCCAGTTTCAACGTTACCCGGGCGCGGCCCAAGCGAGACGACCTCGCACGCGCCACCCTTGAGTTGATTGCTGGAAAAAACTCTTTCGATGTCGCTCTTTACAAACGAGCGACGGAACTTTTTGAAGAAGCGGTCAGCAAGCAGCCCCAAGAAGTACGCCGCATTGCCGCGGAGCTGACCGCGGCCCGTGCGCGTTCCCAGGGATCGCTTGAGTCGGCCCTTTTTTCGCTGCGCTCAGGGACCCGCAAAGCAATCAATCGGGCCGCCTCGGCGCTCTAAGGAGCCGGAGCGGCCGCCGGCCCTTGAGTGGCATGGGGAGCATGAGCGCGGAAAAGTTAAGTCGGCAACCGTTAGAGGATGGACCAATGCCGCAAGCCGCTGCTGCTGGGGAAGCAGTCATCTTTCTCCACGTTCCAAAGGCGGCCGGATCCACTCTCAATCGACTGATTGAATGGGAATACCCACTGGGTGAAATGTACTCCGTCGATCCAGTTTTCTATCGACGTTCATGGGCGCATTTGCGGCGCCTGTCAAAGAAGCGACTCCAGAAAACTCGCGTCTTCAAAGGTCATATGTTGTTTGGCCTGCACACGATCCTTCCTCAGCCAGCGACTTATATTACGGTCCTGCGAGAGCCTGTCGACCGGGTGATTTCCTCCTATTACTTCATGCGCAGCAACAAGCTGCAGCCGTTGTACTGGAAGTTTAAGGTCGAAAACTGGAGCCTCGAAGATTTTGTCAGACGCTCACCAAGAGAGAACGTCCAATGTAAGATTCTCGCCGGAGTTGAGTATGCGAAACCTTGTACGGCGAAGATCTACGAAACGGCGAAAGAGAACCTGATCCGGCATTTTAGCGTGGTTGGCCTGTGTGAGCGTTTCGAAGAAAGCCTCGCGCTGATGAAGCTCCGATTCGGTTGGAAACTGCAACGCTATTCGAGCTTTAATGTGAGTCGCAGCCGGCCGAGGAAAGCCGATGTTTCTCGATCGACTCTCAATTTGATTGAGGAAAAAAATTCCTTTGATATCTCGCTCTACAATTGCGCCGCAAAGATATTTCGGACCGCCGTCGAAACGCACGCGGCCGAAGTGGGTCAAATCATCCGGGAGTTGGAATTGGCGCGAGCGCGAACACAGACACCGCTTGGCTCGGCGCTATTTTTTATCCGTGCGGCGGGACGAAAGGCCGCCAGCAGGGTCTATTCCAGCGTGGTTTAGCGCGATGGCGGGACCGCGGCGCCTGCCGACCGTGTCCTGCATCGTTGCCGAATGGCGCGATGGAGATGCGGAGGGACCCAGATACTTCCGGGTTTTTTGTTGACAGAGTTCCGCTCGGGTGAATTGATCGATGGTTCATCGACACGAGACATTGGGAGCCGCATTCATCGGGGAATCTTCATGCCGGTACAACACAACTACACGATAAGAGAAGGAACGAAGTCCAAGCTGCTACTCGTTTATGCGACGTCGGCCGAGAGCGCGTCTGGCAAGACGGGCCTGGCGAAAAATCTTTCCGCCGGCACCGCGGGCTACATTCGTGAGGGAGAGTCAGTGGCCCACCGAGTCCCGATCGTAGAGGGTCGCGCCGGCGAATGGGGATCGGGCGCCCTGGCTGAAATCGATCCCGAGTTGCTGCCTGGGTTGTATCAATTCGGCGCACCGGATCAAATGCTTGCCGAAGGTTCCACGCGCGCTGTCCTCTTAATCCGTTTTCCCGAGGCGGTGATCAAGCCGGTCGAAATTCATCTCGTCGCATATGATCCCCAGGATGCGGAGAGGATCGGCGTCTGGAGTTTGGCCGGTCACAAGCGGCATGAATTTCTTCGGCAGGCATTACCTCGCTTTACGGAAATGGAACTGGCGATGGGTGAGCCAACCGAGAAGGAACTAGCCGCAAAGTTAGGCGCGAAGAAAGGATTGTAGAATATGTCCCATACACTGCAGAAAGGTACCAGGTCGAAGATCCTCCTCGTGCATGCCCTCGACGCGGCTGACATGCGTTCAGGCAAGACAGGATTGAGCTCACGGACTGCGGACTCGAGCGCCGCCTACATTCGCGAAGGAGAAGCCATGGTGCGGCGGACACCGCTCGTCGAAGGGAAGCTCGGCGAACATCGAGCCGGAAGCTTTGTCGAGGTCGACAGCAAATTATTGCCAGGCGTTTACCAGTTTGGCGTTCCCGACGAGATGCTGGCCGTGGGCGCGGAGACTGTCACGCTGATGCTGAAATTTCCGGGGGCGGTGATTGAGCCGATTTCCATTCATCTCGTTGCTTATGATCCGCAGGACGCGGAGCGCCTTGGAATGACGGCACTCGGACCGGAAGGGCGAATCAATGCTCTCCGTGGCGCTTTCCCGCGGCTGACCGAGAATGAATTCCGCGGTGCCTGATTAAGTCAGGCAAGGCGGCAAGATAATGAAAGCGGGCGCGTCGATCGCGTGCCAAGTTCAACCGTCTCCTAGAGTGAGGCGATCACATCGTCGAGCTGGAATCCATCAGCCAGCACCGACTGGACCTCCGGCCTGCCGATCGCGCGCTCGATAAGACTACGATCCAAGCCGGTGTCCGGACACCAGGCCGGCGCCTCACGGGCAACGGCGCTCCGGACGTCCTCGGCCGGGAGCATGGGCATCTCGCGTATCACTTGTTCCGCCGCGGCCGTCTGATCGAGCTGGGCGGCTCTGACCCAACTGGCGTAGGCCCGCAGCACAGCGACCACCAGGTCGGGAGCCTGCTCAAGCAGGCTGCGCCGAGCATAGAGCATGGTGCAGTAGCGCGAAGGAGACCACATGCTCGCCCCGGCGGCGAAGATCTCCCACTCCATCTCCCGTATCGCGATGGTGGTGTAAGGTTCCCACAAGACCGCCGCCGCCAGTTGGGCGCGGCGGATGACCTCGAGGTTCTGGAGGTCGCCGCCCAACTCGACGATGCGGACTTGGGATTCATCCATACCCTCGCGCGCCAGCAGCGTGCGGACAATGCTGTGCGAGCAAGTCCCCCGCCGGCTGATGCCGATCGCTCGGCCCCGAATCTTCCCAAGCTCTCTGACGCCGGCCGGAAGCAGCATTGAGTGCGGCGGATGGCGAAGCAGGCCCGTGCCCACCAAAGCATAGTCTCGGGTGCGGCTGAGCGCGGCCATGAGCGGCGGCGCGCCGATGTGGCCCATGTCGTAGTCGCCGTCCAATAGCGCGCGGGTATGCTGGTTGCCATGGGCGGTGTCGGTCGCCAGGATGGTCGCCTCGCCCACCGTCATCGTGTCGTTGGCATGGGCGAGATAGACAGGCGCATTCAGCACGCCCGTTGGAGGGTTTCCCCACCTGAGAATCAGTCGGGACACGAATTTTAACTTACACCCAAAATGCCTGATCGGTAATCGTCGGCAGCTCCGATGTCGAGGACACGTTTGCCTGCGGTGATTCCGGCTCTGGGCCAGCATTCGGAACCACCGATTGCGCCCTTAACGCGCATTACGAGGAGTTGCGCCAGACCTGGTCAATGTGACCATGCTCGGACTGAGTGTTAGGAGAAGCAGTGAGCCGTTTGAAGTCCGGCAGATTGAAGAACGGCGGGCCGGCGGTCACGGTAAACCAACCGTCGTTCTTGTTGACAAAACTCATCCGAACGATTCCTTCGCAGGGCGCATGAGCAAGCAGGTCAGCGAAATCGCGGAGGCGGCGGCACGATCCGCGCAGCCATATCGCCGGCATATCATCGGCCTGCCGTTGCAACGCTCACTCTTCGGTCGGATCGGCCGGGCCGCGACGACGATTGGTTTGCCCGGCCTGTCATCCGAGTCGGATTTTCCGGCGCGACTGGATGAAAATGGCGACCTCTTTTTGGATCGATCGCAGGTCGCTGCCTTGAGTAAAGCTTTATCCTCGTGGTTCACGCCGGAAACTCTCGACCTCATGCGCACGACGCACGCTGCCGCCTGCGACGCGTTGCTTGGTGCGAGCGAAAACGCCGCGCGTGCAGGCGCTTCGCCGGATGGCGCGGCCAGGAAATTGTCCGAAGATCTCGCGAATAAATTAGCCCTTGTCTTGGCCTATGGAATCTTGAGCAAGTTTGTTCCGGATGTCCTCTTGCGCGCGCTCGCGGATGCCGGAGATGTCGAGCCGCCGCCTTTTCCCGAGACGAGTGCCGGCGCCAAACTCATGGAGAACATGTTCGCGTTATACCAGGCTTGCTGCGTTCTTAACTATCCCCCGGAACGATTGCAACGCGAGTGGCCCCGCGTGTCGCCGGAAGCCTTTCAGCTCGTGACCGAGTTCTGCAACCGTCAAACAGGTTTCGGTCCGCTGGCTTGGGACTCGCCCGGGTATGAAGATCCGAATTATGTCGTGCGGTTGCTCCACTCGGCCTTCGACGGGGTCGATGCTGAACAAGTTCGACAGCGTTTGTCTTTCGCCAAAAGGCCCGCCATCGCCCGGTCTCCTATCGATCGGCCAACGAAAATCGCTGCTCTTAGGCACGTCCTTGCGTTTTGGCTGAATTTTCTCGAACGGGAGACTTGGTTCGTCCGGCGCGCGTTTTATGTCGGCATGATCCCACTTCTGCGGCACCTGGCGGCGGGATATCGCCAGAAAATCCCCGCGTTCCAACTCACGGATGTCTTATTCCTCGATATTTGCGAACTGGTTGCGGGAATCGCCGATCCAGCGATGATTCACGCGCGCCGAGATCGGTACATGGAAAACACCGAGTACTTATCATTACAGGGCGTCGATTCGGCCCGACTTGCAACGATGCTGGGTAGTTCATGAGCGCGGATGCCTCAACCACAATCCATTCCGGCTTGGCCGCGGCGCCGGGACGTGCCAGCGGGAAGGCATACGTGATCCGCAACGCCGAGGACATTATGGCCGTGCCGGCGGGTTCTATTCTCGTTATCCGGATCCTCCATCCGCATCTCGCCCCGTTGCTCCCGCGAGTCGCGGGCCTCGTGGTCGAGGAAGGCGCGATTCTTCAGCACGCTACCACCCTCGCGCGCGAATGCGGCATACCTGCCGTGGTCGGGGTTCGAGACGCCCGCAGTCTCATTCACGACGGTGAATTGTTGGAGGTGGATGGTTACGTCGGCAAGGTGACCGCGAAACGCGTCGACTAATCGGTGAGTCCTCTTACCGATCTTGGGTCAGCTACATATCTCGGCTTTGCCGGCGGTCTCTACCCGCATGGAAAGAACTCACCCCCCTCCGCTTACCGAGACGCAGGAGTAGCGCTGGGGGCCGCCGTGCAACCGGTGGACAGCGGCGGCAAACCTTCGACCGCCGGAAAAATCGTCATGCTCGCCATCGGCATGTCGAACACGTCTCGCGAGTTTTCGCATTTCATCCGGCTGGCTGACGCTGACGCGCGCAAAAACCCCAGCCTGGTAATGATCGATGGGGCTCGGAACGGAGCGGCCGCGACCGAGATTGCCGATCCGTGCGACGACTATTGGATGCACGTGAACCGACAGCTTAAACGCAGCGAGGTAACCACTGGACAGGTTCAGGTCGTATGGCTTAAAAGTGTCATCCCATATGAGGTGCGGCATTTTCCGGAGAATGCTCAAGGTCTGCAGCGAGTCTTGCACTCGATCGTGGAAATTCTGAGGACGAAGTTTCCTCAATTGAAACTTGTTTACGTCTCCAGCCGAATCTATGGCGGCTATTCGGAATCCGACCTGCATCCGGAACCCATCGCTTATGAGTCCGGATTCGCGGTCAAATGGTTGATCGAGGAGCACATGAAGAACCGGAGTCCCGAACGCTCAACACCCTGGGTTTCATGGGGCCCTTATCTATGGGCCGATGGCATGACGCCGCGCAGCGACGGCCTTGTCTGGGAGCGCAGCGATTTTGAACCAGACGGCGTCCATCCCTCGACGCAGGGCGTGTTGAAAGTCGGAGCCAGGCTGTTTGAATTTTTCGAAAGCGATCCCACTGCGCAGCCTTGGTTCTTCTCCCAGCGGCCGGTTGCGCTTGAGTAACTTCAATCAGGTGATGCGAGCGGGTTGGAGCAGACTATCCCTGCCCCACAACGCCGTCACAAAAGATGGCATCTCTTAGCGAGCTAACGCCGCGGCGACTTTCGCTGGTCTCTCGCGCGGGGCTGTGGCTGCCGGTGCAAAGCGGCGCATACGACAAGCTTTCGCCACGTCGCATAGAGCGGGTGTCTTGAGTCAGCGCGGTAAAAAACGCTGATAACCGTTGCTCCGGCTCGAAATCAGATGAGCCGCCTCGAGCTTGGCCAGCTCATCCTGCACGGTTGAAGCGGCAGACGACTCAACCGAGTGAGTTCGCGCACATACAGCTCCTGGCCCGGGTTCGTGAACAGAAGCCGAAGAATTTCCGCGCGCACCAGCGGAAACAACCCATGCAAAAGCGTCTTCGGCATTTATCGCTCCATTTTAACTCGACCGCTTTAAGCGGTCGAGATGCAAACCCATCTTGTCGATAGGCGGCCAACATCGCGAAGGCCGGTAAACATGATGATGCTGACTATCCCACCCGTCGCCCCCGTGCGCGACCGATGAATATCCAATGGGTACGCGAGGTTTTGCGGGCGTGCCGACGAGAAAAGGTCCCTTTCTTTCAAGCAACGGAGGGGCGTTCGTAAGCACACGACCGGCCGATCGCTCGGCGGCAGGACCTACAATGATATTCCTCAGGCGGCATAAAGCATTTGCACGATTCGCGAAATCTCGCCCCTTCAAGCCCGCCGCTCAGCGTCTGTCAAGATTTGCCCCGCGACCCAATTGCTCTCACTAATTTCCTCACGCAGGCTTGACAGCACTCGCGCGGATTCTCAACACTCGTCGTTGTGAAGAATCCCCTGGAATCGAGCGCGACGCTACTCGGTTTGGTTGCCGGCCTGGTTCTCAACTGGTCCGTCGCGGCGATAGCTGAAGATGTCGCGACTACGCCCGCGAAGCCGGATAAAAAAGCTCCGCATCTGTTGCTCGCCAAGGTGTGGGATCCGTCGATCGATCCCACCGGCTGGTGGATGAGTGAAAAATACGATGGTCTTCGCAGCTACTGGGATGGCCACCAGCTCTGGAGTCGCAAAGGCAACCAAATCCACGCGCCCGACTATTTTCTCGCGGAATTGCCCGCCGGCGTCGCCCTGGATGGCGAGCTATGGATTGGCTGCGGGAAGTTTGAAGAAACCACCAGCGCCGTGCTTTCCGAAAGGCCGGATGATCGCTGGAAAGATGTGCGCTTCATGGTCTTCGATGCCCCGCAGGTGAAAGGCACCTTCGAAGAAAGGATGCATTTTTTGCAGACGACTTTGCCGAGTGAGAATCGCTTCGCCAAAGTCGTCGCGCAGGAGCGCTGCAAGGGAACGGCACAGCTCCTGGCCGAGCGCGATCGCGTCGTCGGGCGCGGTGGCGAAGGTTTGATGCTCCGCCAGCCAGAGTCGCAATACGAAACCCGGCGGTCGGCGACCTTACTCAAAGTAAAGCCGTATGACGACGAGGAGGCAACCGTCATCGCGCACGAGCCAGGGAACGGGAAGTACGCGGGCAAACTGGGTGCGCTCCGCGTGCGGACCTCGGATGGGCGGGAATTCTCCGTCGGCAGCGGGTTGAGCGACGCAGTGCGCGCATCGCCGCCGGCGGTAGGAACAGTTATCACCTATCGCTTCCGCGGGCTAACCGCCAAAGGCCTGCCGCGCTTTCCTTCCTTTCTGCGCATTCGCCGCGACTGAGCGAAAAGGATTTTGTCCATCCGCATTCCGATTTTGTGTCTGGGAATCGCTCAGGTCTTCGAGAGAGGAGGCTGCGCCGGCAGCTCGATTGATTGCGGTCAGCTCATCTCTCACGTGTGCAGAGTTGACCCGCATAGCGCGTATAGTTGTGCCGAGCGTCCGACCGCCAATCTTCCCGGGAATCTACCGAAGCCGCGGTCAAGATTTACTCAACGGCGTAAGGCTGATACATTCGTTTTATGAATGGAGCCGATGGGATCGAGCGACATAGATGGGCAAGCCGGGAGGCCGAATGAGCGGGAGCGAACGAGTCAACATTACTGAAGACGTCAGGAGGTACGCCGCCGAACAAGGGCTCGCGGAAACCGACGCGATCGTCGCAGGATTGTCTGCGAAATCGCAAGAGTTCTTACAAAAAGGCGCTGAAATTTACGCCAAGGTATAGGTTCAAAATCATGTCTTCTCCGAAGAAAGAACGGTCATTCGTGCCACTCGGGGACCTAGAATTGGATGACTTCGCTACGGGCCTTAAGCTTTCTAGAGTCATTGAAGCAACGAAATACGACTTCATCTCCGAAGACGACAAGAAGGACCTCATCGTCTTGAAGGAAGCTTTCGTCTTTCTCGATCCAAAGCTTCGGCGAATCGGAGTGTTCACGCGCTCCGATC
>DATBDG010000080.1:0-13091 GCA_036270055.1 Chthoniobacterales bacterium | reverse complement strand
CCTCGAAGCCAAAAACACTTACGCCACGAGTCGGATTGTTGGCTACGACCCGGTCTTGCGTATTCTTTTTGCACCACCGAAATGAAGACTGCCGCCACGATTCTGCTTGTTTGCCTAACGATTGTGATTTCGCAGCCGGCTGCGGCCGAAAGTCTCTGGGAAAAAATTCTCCGCATCACCGGTATCACCGCCACTCCGAGCCAGCAAAAGGCGCCCGGGGAAGAGATGGCGTCGGGCGGCATGATCTGGATCGGTGACCCGGCCACCGGGACGCGACGGCGGGTGCGGGACGACGGCGAGTTTCGTTCTCCGATTTTCGCGCCTGACGACTCAACGATTCTGGCGCTGCGCAACGGCTGGCTTTGGCGGATGGACGCCGAGACCGGCAAGGGGGACAAGGCGCATCACCTTAGCACGGTCACGAAACTCATCGGAAAAGATCGGGACGACCCGGACAAGATTCTCGTCCTGCGGGAGGAGAACGGAAAAGAGGCGCCGGCGTTCCTCTCGCTCAAGAGCGGAAGCCTGACCGATATTCCTTACGACGCCCAATCAGCCCAAGACCGCAACCTGCTCAACCATCTCAGAGGCTGGGAACGCGACTACGGGAAGGTCTCGGTTTATCCCAAGGCGCAACGCCGGGAGAGCGTTGTCGGTCCGGTGGAATGGCAAGATGTCTTTTTCAAAAAGGGCGACGCCGAACCGATCAACGTCAGCCGGAGCGACGGCGATAGTTGCGGCCAGCCCTCGCTCTCCAGCGACGGCTCTAAGGTCGCTTACATCCGGGTGACGCCGTAGCGCGTGGATCGGCGACTCTGGGGAGCACGGGGTGCTACCCCGTCGTGCTCGGGAGCTTCCCGGGCACCTTGGCTCTGGCGGGTTTGAAGTTTCAGGAAAACTTCAACGCGCGGATTTCAAGCGTGCCGCCAGGAGACTCCCGGCGGCGGACGGGGTGACACCCCGTGCTGCCCAGAATCGCGGATTGAACGCCTCTACTTCACCCGCACGTTCTTGCGCAGGAAGGTGGGGACGTCGAGGTCCTGGCCTTCTACGATCGTCGGTTCGCTTTTTTCGAAGCGGCCGCGGGTGATCGGCTCGAACTGCATTACTTCCTGCCGGGCGTGGACATACTTCTCCTTCTTCGCCGGGACCGGTTTGACCGGCGCGGCCTCCGGCACAATTTCCGGCGCAAGCGCGGGCGCGGGTTCTTTCTTCTTCCGCACCAGCGGCGGTGCCGGAGCGATCTCGGCCGCAGGCTCGACCACTTCCTCGTCCGACTCGTTAGGCATTGTTTTTTGTGGAAGTACCGTTTCCGGCGGCGCGGTTGCGATCGGCGCCACCGGTTCCATCACCGGGAGAGGAGCCGGGGCTGCGTCCATTCGTTGCGGCGCGGTCCGCATCGGCGGCGCCGAGGTCGCCGGGCCGTCGGCCGCGAGCGAGCTGATCAAGGTCACGCTCATCCGGTTTCCCATTTTTCCGTCGACCGAGGTGCCGAAAAGAATCTGGGTATGATCCTCGACGTGCCGGTTCAGTTCCTTCATCACGATCTCAACTTCGGTCAGGGTCATGCCGGGGCCGCCGGAGATTTGCACCAGCACCGCCTGGGCGTCGCTCAGCATTTTGCCCCGGTTCATGAGCGGATTCTTGAGCGCGAGGGCGAGGGCTTCGTGGGCGCGATTGTCGCTGTCGGACTCGCCGAATCCGAAAAGGCAACGGCTGTTCTGCCTCCGCAACGCGGCGAGTAACTCGTCGAAGCCGATCTGGATCAAGCCGGGTCGCCTAACGAGGTTGATAATCGCCCGGACGCTTTGGCTGATGGTGGTGTCGGCGACCGCAAAGGCCTGATGAATCCCGGCCTTTGGCAAAACGATGTCGCCCAGGCGGTCGTTTTCGAAACAAACGACGGCATCGGCCACGCGCTGCAGCTCCTGCAACGCCTCCATTGCCTGCGCCGTCCGGCGTTTGCCTTCGAAGCCGAAGGGGAGGGTGGCGAATGCCACGACCAGGGCGCCCATCTCATGCGCCAGCTGCGCGACGAAGGGCGCTGCGCCCGATCCGGTGCCGCCGCCCAATCCCGTGCAGATAAAAACCATCCGCGCGCCTTGCATCGCTTCGCGCAACGCGTCGGCCGATTCTTTGGCGGCGTGATATCCCAGCTCCGGATCGCCCCCCGCGCCGAGGCCGCGCGTCACCTCTCGCCCGATTTGCACTTTTTGGGTCGCGACCGAGCTGGCGAGCGATTGCACGTCGGTGTTCACGGCGATCATCTCCGCGTTCTCCATTCCATCGAGGACGATCCGATCGAGCGCATTCGCGCCCGCGCCTCCCAGGCCGATGATTTTGATCGCGAGATCGTCTTCTTTTTTTTCCGGCAGGCTGTAGTTGCGGCTGAGTTGGATCATAGGCTTGGTGGTTCGTTAGGGAAAATCGGAGGGTAACTCAGGCTCTCGCCTGATACGTAGGGCAGGCGTCTCGCCTGCTGGCTCGTTCGCGACCGCGGGCGAGACGCCCACTCGACTCGTCAGGCGGGACGCCTGAGTTACGAGTCTTGTCGTGGGAATTGACGGCGGTTTCATCGCATCCCCTGAAAAAATCTCCCGAAGATGCGACCGAGCCCACTGCGCCGCGGGCGATCGCCCTGCACCGCCTGGGCATACTTGATCAGCCCGATCGCGGCTGAGAATTGCGGATTTTCAAACGCGCTCGTCAGGCCAGACATGGTCCGCGCATGGGTGACACGGGCCGGAATGCCAAAGACCTCTTCGGCCAGGTTGTCGACGCCATTGAGCTGGCTGCAGCCGCCGGTGATGAAGATGCCTTCGCCGAGATAATTGAGATAAGGCTCGTCCTCCAGCCGCCGCTTCATCAGCTCGAACGTCTCGCGCAGGCGCATGTGGATGATTGTGTTCAACGTCTCGCGTTCCACTTCCTTGCCCGCGAAACCGGAATCATCTTTCAGCAGCACCGTTTCACCCGGAAGATTATTCCCGAGGACGCAGCTTCCCTCCTCGATCTTGAGCTTCTCCGCCCGCGTCATCGGGATGCGCAATCCCATCGAGATGTCGTTCGTGATATGATCGCCACCGACCGCGAGAACCCCGCTCTGTCTCACCGCCCCATCGACATAGAGCACATAGTCGGTCGTCCCGCCGCCGATATCGATCACGAGCGCGCCGAGATTCTTCTGATGCTGAGTCAGGACAACCTGGGCGGCGGCGAAAGGTGTGAAAACGACATCCTCGACATCGAGCGGCAATTCCTTGACGCACCGGATCGAGTTTTGGATCCGGTTTCGCACCCCGTGGATGATGTGAAAATCGGCCTCGAGCCTTTGGCCTAACATTCCGACCGGACTAAGCACGCCGTCCTGCCCGTCGACGTGATAACTCTGGATGATGGAATGGAGAAAAGCGTTTTGCGCCGGGATGCTGACTTCACGCGCGTTGATCTTCACGTCCTCCACATCCTGTTCGTCGATCTCGTCGCGATCTTCCGGGAGGGTGACGCAGCCGCGGTTGTTGAAGCTCTGGATGTGCGCCCCGGTGATACCGATGTAGACGCTCCGAATCATGATGTCGCTCTTTTCTTCTGCGTCGACGACCGCCTCGTGCACACATTTCATCGCTGTCTCGAAATCGACGATCTCGCCCTTGCGCACCCCGCGCGACGGCGCCTGGCCGACCCCGAGAATCTTGATCGTGCCATCGGGTTTTCCTTCCCCGACCACGACGCAAATTTTCGAGGTTCCGATTTCCAGACCGACCATCAGGTTGCTGCTAGCCATGACCGTTGTTGCCTTCCTGTTTAAAACGTTGCAGTGGGACCGCCCGCCGCACCGGCAGAGGCGGGGGGCTGGAGTGGAATTTTTTTACACCGGGACTGTAAGGGAGCGCCTTTTTTACGAGCGGTTGAACCGGCATGGCCTTGCGAATTTCCGGCTCACGGGCGGCGGTTTTCGTCTCCTGCTTCAGCTCCGACTTTTGCTCGTGGGCGGCGGACGCCGGAGGTGTGGGCGCGATCATTTGCAACTCCGGCTCGAGCTCGGAAATCACCGCGAGGTCGGGTTGGGCGAAGGTTACCGGGATATTGCGCGTCACGAGCAGATTGACGGTCTCGATCTGGCGCTGTGAGTCGTCGCTATAAACGAGAAACTGCTCGAGGCGCTGCATCTGAGTGCCAAGATCATCGAACCCGAACATGACCTGGGTGTGGTTCTTGTCCGTCACGAGCAGGCAGTAGCCCTTTGAGACATCCACTTCCCGAATCTGGAAACGGGTCTGCATAAAGCTGGTCGTCGTCAGGCGGAGAAGCTCAAGGGCGGCTTTGGCTTCGAACGAATCGACCGCCTTGCCCGGCACGAGCGCTTCGCTCGAGCACCCGGTGATCAAAGGGAGAGCGAGATATTCGGGGAGCAGTTTCTTTTCCTTCATCAGGATCCCGCGCGCGTCGACAAGGAAGGCGGCGTCGGAGATGAAGGGATCGGCCACGGTCTTTTCGCTCGTGATCCAGGCGATCGGCTTGCGTTCCGTGATCGTGATGTCGATCTCGTTAGGCATTTTCCGCTCCACCTGGACTTCGTCGACCTGCGCCAATTCCTGCAGGCGATCGTGCACCTGGGCAAGATTGACGGAAAAAATGTTCAGACCCTCGACCAGCCCGCTGGTTTTCAAGGCCTGGTCGCGCGTCAACGTGCCATCGGTCTGGATCGCAACCGTGCTCAGCCGGTAGTCGGGGTTTTGAAAGAAGAAGCGGTTCAGTCCCGTCCGGACGCTGTAGTATGCGCCGACGCAGATCGCGACCAGGAGGACGATCTTGCAAAGGAAAATGAGGATGCGGCGATTGCGATGATGCGAAGCGCGGCGCGCCCGGACCCTGACGTCGAGGAGGTGTTGCTGCTTGCGCTGACGGGAGGTGGAGACACGGCGGTTACTGGACCGTGGCTGGTTGTTCCTGGTCAACGCTATCATTTCTTCGGAGGTCGAGCGGCAAGTGAAAGCTCGATGATGCGGGCGCAGAGTTCGGGATAAGAAATCCCGACCGCCGCGGCGGCTTCCGGGAGCAAACTGGCCTCAGTCATGCCCGGAATGGTGTTAATCTCGAGGACGAACGGTTCGTTCTGCTGCGAGAGAATGACGTCGACCCGGGAGTAGACTTTCAAGCCTAACGACCGGGTGGCGAGGAGGGCGAGGTCATGAATTTTGCCCGTCAGCTCGCCGGGGATTTGAGCCGGGCAGACATGTTCTGCGCCGCCCCCGCCCTGCGGGTTGAGGAAGGGATACTTGTTGTTGAAATCGTAAAAGCCGCTCTTGGGAATGATCTCGAGCACCGGGAGCGCCAACTCGCCGAGGACGCCGATCGTCAGTTCACGCCCCGGGATGAATTGCTCGATCAAGAGTTCGTTGTCGTACTGGGCGGCCTCGCTCAGGGCCGGCGCGACCTGACTCTCTTCTTTCACGATGTAAACGCCGACGGTCGATCCTTGGCGGGGGGCTTTGATGACGTAGGGGAGCGGGAGGGTCGGTTCCTGGCCGACGCGGATGTTTTCCCAGTGCGGGGTTGTGACTCCGTGTTCAGTGAATTTTTGCTTCGCGGGAATCTTATCGAAGGCGAGGCGGCTCTCGTCCACTCCCTCGCCGGTGTAGGGGATCCCGCGATCTTCCAGGATCTGCTGGAGCTGGCCGTCCTCGCCAAAGGTGCCGTGAATGGCGATGAAGGCGATTTCAGTCTCGTCCGGCAGGACGAAGTTGGAATCCTCGAGATCGGTTTCGGTGACGATCGAGCCTAACGACCGAAGGGCCTTCGCGACGCCCGCACCGCTCGCGAGCGAAACCGCCCGCTCCGAGCCGGGGCCGCCTTTCAGGACTGCGATATGTTTTCCAGTTAGCGTCATGATTCGGAGGCTCGGGTAGCGCACGCGTTTCGCGTGCTGGTCGCGGCATTTTGCCGCGACGGACTCTTCGAGAAAGCCGGAGACTGCTTGTCAGGAATGCAGGCAAGGGAAAGTCCATCGGGGTGAAACACCGCGACCAACAGGCCAGAGGCGTGGGCTACCCAGTCAATTTGTCCACCGTGCCTCATGGTTCCTCCCCCACGATTTGCACTTCGGTTTCCAATTCGATGCCCCGTTTTTCGCGCGCCGTCGCCTGGATTCGGCCAATCAACTCCAACACTTCGTCGGCCGTCGCGGCTCCTTGGTTCACGATAAAGTTGCCGTGCACTTCCGAAACGCGCGCATCCCCCACCCGTAAATTTTTCAACCCCAGCTCGTCGACCAGTTTGCCTGCGGGACAGGCTTCGGGGTTTTTGAAAATGCAGCCCGCACTTTTCGCCGCCGGTTGGGTGCGGCGGCGTTTTTCCTGTGACTCCTCCAGTCGCCTAACGATCTCCTTGTCGCTCGATTTTTCACCGCGGAAAACCGCCGAAACAGCAAAGTTCTCCTCCAGCAGCGGAACGTGCCGATAGTGCACATCCAGTTCCGCCGGCGTTTTTTCGTGCGCCGCTCCTTCCCGATCGAGGTAACGCACCCGCACCACCCGATCGAAAGTCTGGGCGTTCATGGCGCCCGCATTCATCCGCAGGGCGCCCCCCACTGCGCCCGGAATCCCTTCCATCCATTCGAACCCGCCGATCCCGGCCGTTTTTCCGGCGTAAGCGATCTGCTTCAGTTTCGCGCCCACGCCGGCGGTCACTTCGAGTCCTGAGACTGTGACCTGATCGAATTCGCCGCCGCACGGATGGACCACGACGCCGCGGATGCCGCCCTCGCGCACGAGCAAATTCGAGCCGCGGCCGATGACGAAAATCGGCAGATTTTCGCGGCGACAAAACCGGATCATTTTCGCGAAAGCCTCCTCGCTCCGCGGCTCGACCCAGAACTGCGCCGGTCCGCCGACGCGCAGAGTCGTATGTTTGGCGAGCGGTTCGGAAAGCCTGACTTCGCCCTCCGGTCCGACAATTTCTTTCAGGCGTTCCGCAATCACCAACTCGGCCGCGAGCTTGGCCAGTTGCTCGTGGACGTTGCCGGCGCCCAGGCTCAAAACGAGATCGCCTTCCGCCAGCAACCGCCCGACGTCGCCATGCAATCGCTCGAGAAGCGGTTGGTAGGAAACGGCGCGATGGCCGTGCTCTGAAATCGCGTCCGCGATCGTCTGGCCGGTCACGCCCGGCAGCGCCGGTTCGCTGGCCGCGTAAACATCGGTGATCAGGACGTGATCGGCGTCGTCGAAGGCGCCGCCAAATTGGTTCCGCAGCGCCTTGGTCCGAGAATAACGATGCGGTTGGAACATGGTCAGGACCCGTTTGCGTCCCGCCGAGCGCGCGGTCGCGAGGGTGGCGCGGATCTCGGTCGGATGATGCGCATAGTCGTCGACGAGAAGAAAGCGATCGCTCTCATATTTGATCTCGAAGCGGCGGCGGGCATGGCGGAATGTGCCTAACGACCTGGCGATTTTCTCGAACGGCACGCCGAGTTCGGTGGCGAGGGCGATGACGCCGAGCGCGTTGCTCACGTTGTGCCGGCCGGGCACGTTGAGGGTGGCATCGCCCAGCTTTTCCTCCCCCCGTTCCACGCAAAAAGTCGCGGCAAAATCGTGCAGCTCGAGCCCGGTCGCGCGATAGCGCGCGGCCGCGCTCAAGCCGTAGGAGATGGTGCGGGCATGCGCGCCGCAAACCCGCGGGGCGTGGATGTCATCCGCACAATAAAAAACCGTGCCCCTGGTTTGGAGGAGCAATTTGGCAAACACTTCCTCGATCGCGGCGAGGTCCTGGTAGAAATCGAGATGCTCTTCTTCGATGTTGAGGATGAGCCCGTGCTCGGGCTGAAAAAGCTGGAGCGTGCCGTCGCTCTCGTCGCCTTCCGCGACGAAATATTCGCCCTGCGGATCCCAGTGCGCGTTGCTCCCGAGAATCGGAATTTCCGCGCCAACATAATGTGACGGATGCAAACCGCCGCCGCGCAGAACATGCGCCGCCATCGCGGCGGTCGTCGTCTTGCCGTGCATCCCTGCGATGATGATGCCGCGCTTGCCCTGCATGATGGCGGCGAGCGCTTCCGCCCGTCGGATATTGGGAATATCGCGCGCCCGGGCGTCGGCCAGAATCGGATTGTCCTCCTTGATCGCGGAGGAAAACACAACCAGCTCCGCGTCGGCGGCGTCAGCCGCATTGTGCGGCGAGAAGAAGCGCAGGCCAAGCTGCTGGAGCCGCTCGGTTTCCAAAGTTCGCGCCTTGTCCGATCCGCGCACGTCGTGGCCGAGCTCGAGGAGAAGAGCGGCAATCCCGCTCATGCCGCTGCCCGCCACGCCAATCAGGTGGATGGCGTGACGCTCCGCGGTGAAAAATTTCTGTAGATCAGGCAGCGACCGCGTCATCAGGATGACTGTACCTTTCCATCGTTTCTGCGACTAAACCGGCTGCGTTTTTCGGCGCCAGACTTTCGGCCTGCGCCGCCATCGCGCGCAGATTGGCTGGATCGCTCAATAACTCGCGGATCTTGTTTGCGAGAAGATCGCCCGCCAATTCCGACTCCTTCAGAAGGAGAGCGGCCCTTGCCCTAACGAAAACCTCGGCGTTGCGGGTCTGGTGATCGTCCGCCGCGTAGGGATAAGGGACGAGCACGGCGGGAAGGGCGAAGGCTGCGAGCTCGGAGAGGCTGGCGGCACCGGCGCGCGCGATCGCCATCTCGGCCGCGCTGTAGACCTCCTCCATCCGATGATGAAAAGCGGCGACGTGCGCCGGGATGTTTTCGCGGCGGTAATTATCCTCCAGCAAACGCGCGTCGCGACTGCCGGTGAGATGAATGACCTGGAGCGAGAGATCATGAAGCGCGGGCATGGCCTTGATCAGGGCCTGGTTGATTCCGCTCGCGCCCTGGCTCCCGCCCATCACGAGCAGAGTCGCAACTTCCGGGCGCAGTCCCAGCTTCTCCCGGGCTTCGGCTCGATCCATCCGTTGCAGAGTGGAACGAATCGGTGTGCCGGTGAATTCGGTCTTAGCCTTCGGGAAAAAGGCCGCGCACTCCCTGAACCCGAGGAGGACGGCGCGCACGAAACGCGCGGTGTGGCGGTTGGCTTTGCCGGGGTAGGCGTTTGATTCGTGGATGAAAGTCGGGACACCGCGCATTCGCCCGGCGAGGACCGGCGCCATCGAGGTGAATCCGCCCATCCCGAGGACGACATGCGGATTGAAGGTGCGAAAGATCGCCCGGCACAAAGAAAGGCTTTCATTGAATCGCCTGACGAAAGCGAGAATGGCGGGAGAAAAGGGCGACGGGAGGGCCACCGTCGGCAGTTTCTCGACCCGGAAATCAACCGCCCGTCCTTCGACCGCAAGGGTGTCGATTTCTTTTTCCGAAATAAAGACGAGGACCTCGTGTCCGCGCTCGCGCAGCTTTTCCGCCACCGCCAGCCCGGGAAAGAGGTGTCCGCCGGTTCCTCCACATGCAATCGCAGCCTTCATGGGATTGCGGATCGGGTTGGGGGCAGGTAACGCATCCATTGCTTGCTAGAGCGAGACTCTGTCGAGCTGGCTGCGGACGTCATGCGAGCAGCAAGGCCACACTCCCGGCTCGACCGAGTCTCGCTCCACCAAGGGAGAGAGGTTAGCTGGTAAAGTTCGTTCTTCATTTTCAGATTCTCGGGGTGACGCGGACCCGCATCGCCGCCATTTGTTCGCGCGGCGCGGGTTCGAGCACGCCCTGTCGGTAGATATTCAAGAGAAGCCCAACCGCAAAAAGTGCCACCACCAGATTTGACCCGCCATAGCTGACAAAGGGCAGCGGCAGGCCTTTGTTAGGCAAAAGGGAGGTCACGACCCCGATGTTGATCGCGGCCTGGAAGCCAATGAGCGAGACGACCCCGCTGGCGAGGAGGAGGCCGCAACGATCGCGCGCGTGGAGCGCGATCGTCATTCCACAAATCATGATGACGACGAAAAGAAAAACGACGAGGAGGCTGAAGCGCAGTCCCAGCTCTTCACCGACGATCGGAAAAATAAAATCGGTGTGCGCATACGGCAGGTAGGACATCTTTTGCCGTCCGTTGCCCAGGCCGAGGCCTTCAATCCCGCCGCTCCCCCAGGCGATCAGGGCCTGCATCTGCTGCAAGCCGGCCGTCAGTTTGTATTGCTCGGGATGGAGAAAGGCGAGGAGACGGCCGTTGCGTTCCGCGATGTGGGTCGCGAGGTAGAGGATGACGCCGATCCCGCCTAACGATAGGGTGCCGAGGAGAAAAAGATTCGCCCCGGCGATGAACATGACGACGAAGGTGGTGGCGCCAATCAGGACCGTCGTCCCGAGATCGACCTCCGTGATGATGAGGGAGAGGAGCAGAGCAACGATCGCCATCGGGAGGATAAAACCGCGCCAGAGCTGCTTGCTCTCGCTCTCGTAGCGGGAGAACCACCAGGCGAGGAAGAAGACGGCCGCGAGCTTCGCGAACTCCGAGGGTTGACAGGTGATCTGGTGGAATTGCAGCCAGCGCCAGGAGCCATTGATCCTGTGCCGGAAGGGCGGGAGGAAACAAAGCGCCAGCCCTAGGAGCGCGAGTGCGAACCAGACATACCAGGTGCGCTGCCAGAAATGATAATCGACGAGCGCGGCGAGCGCGCAGGCGACGAGGCCGATTCCGAGCCAAAGCGCATGTTTGCGGACATAAAAATAAACGTCGCCGTGACTATCTCTGGCAAAAGCGCCGGTGCTGAAAAGGATCACGATGCCAATGGCGAGCAATCCCAGGACAGCGAGGAAGAGGAGGTAGGCGCTTTTCCGGTGCATTCCGTGCTGGTCGTTAGGCTTGACTGAAAAACTTTGTGCTCTCCTCACCCCAACCCTCTCCCCAAAAGGCGAAGGCGAAGAATGGTCGCAGCGACGCGGCGGCAGCTGGTTCCTCGCTTCGCCGCTCTTGAGCGGAGAGGGGAAGGACCAGATTTGAATTTGCGATGAGCGGTCCCTTCTCCCGGGGGGAGAAGGCTAGGGCGCTCGGGCAGCTGCCCATCTTCCCTGGCAACAAAGGTCTCGCCCCCATTTCGTTAGTCCGATTTGTGTTTCGACGTCTCGCTTCGTTTCGGAATGTGCAGCTTCTGGCCGATCTGCAATCTCCTCGGATCCTCAATCTGGTTGAGCTGGAGGAGCGCGTCGTAGTCGACGTGGAAATGACGCGCGATCGTGACCGGATTGTCCCCTTTCACGACCACGTAGATTTCGCCGGAATCCGGGATCGCGGGAGTGATGACGGTTTTCGGGTGCTCCTCGTTTTTCGCGGGGACCTTGGATTCGGTCTTGACCGCCACCTTCGTTACCTCGTTAGGCACAACCGCTTTGGCTTGTTCGTTCGAAGGCGAAACGACCGCGGTTTCGGGCTGGCTCTCAGTTACGGGCGCGGCGGCTGGTTCCGTCGGATTCGCGGTCAAAGCCTCGCGCGTTTTGATCGTATTAAAGGCAATGATGCCGGCGACCGCCACGATGTGAAGCAGGAGCACGATGAGGAGGGCGCGCGATAATTTCATGTTTGGCTCCGACATCTCCTCGTAAGCCATGGCGTCGGGCAGGCCGAGGCCGCGCGATCGTCGCGCGGTCGAGGCACTGAGTTTCTTTCGTTTCAGGATGATGGGCATTTTCATGGTCGGGTTTCAGGCAGCCCGCGCACGAGGGCGCGGAATTGGTCGCCGCGATCGGCGTAACTCTTGAACATGTCGAAGGAGGAAGTGCCGGGGGAAAAGAGAACCGTCTCGCCCTCTTGCGCGATCGCCTGGGCGCGCTCGACCGCCTCGCCTAACGACGTCGCCAGCTCGCATTCCGTTACTTCGCGCCAGTCGTGCACGACCCGCTCCGCGATCTCGCCGATGAGGACCGCCCGGCGCACTTTCCGAGCAACGAGCGGCGCGATGGAATCGAAGGCGAAACCTTTGTCCTTGCCCCCGGCGATGAGCACGATTGGTTTGGTCGCGCTCAGGAGCGCTTTTTCGAGCGCGTCCAGATTGGTCGCCTTCGAGTCGTTGACGTAGTCGACCCCGCCGATCGTGCGGATGAGCTCGAGACGGTGGAGCTGGGCGCGATAAGCGCAGAGCGGCGGGACCATTTTCTCAAAGGAGAGTCCGCGGGCGCGCCCGACGGCGAGGGCCGCCATCATGTTCTCGGCATTGTGCGGCCCGCGCAGTTGCGCTTCGGCGAGGTTGAGGATCGGCTGCTGGCGGTATTGAATCCAGCCGTCGCCTAACGAAAAGTCGCCGGCGTTGGTCCAGGCGCTGAAGGTGGTGACGCGCGCCTTCAAGGCCGGCAGATCCTCCGCCGCGTTGATGACCGCGGTGTCGTCCGGCGTTTGCCTTTCGAAGATGCGCAGCTTGGCTTCGCGATATTCGCGGATCGAGCGGTAACGATCGAGATGGTCGGGCGCGAAGTTGAGCCAGACGCTGATCTCGGGATGAAACTCGCGGATCGTTTCGAGCTGGAACGAGCTCACTTCCACCGTCAAAACAGCCAGGTCATCGCTCTCCCCCGCGGCTTCGACGAGCGGTTTGCCGATATTCCCGCAGGCGATGGTGCGCTGGCCGCAGGCGTTCAGCATTTGCGAGATCAACTCCGTCGTCGTCGTCTTGCCGTTCGTCCCGGTGATGCCGATGACCGGGACCCGGCAAAACTGCCAACCGAGCTCGAGCTCCCCGATCGTCGGGATGTTCTTGCGCGAAAAATTGCGGGCCAGCGCCAGCTCGGGATCGATCCCCGGGCTGTAAACGCCAAGGTCGTAGACCGTCGGGTCTTCCTCCGCCAGCGGACCGCACAGGAGGTAAATGCCTTTGGCGCGCAAGGGCTCCAGCCCGGCCAGTTTTTCCTCCGGCGCGCTGTCGAGCATCGTGACTTTGGCGCCTTCCTCTGCGAGCAAAAGCGCGGCCGCTTTTCCGCTTCGGCCGGCGCCCAGGACGGCGACGTTTTTGTTTTTGTAGTCGGGCGTCATTGCCGTTTGGAGAGGTTTCGCCGCGCGAAACGCGGGTGTGATTTCCTGTGCTCGCCGGCAATTGAAGCCCTGACTCGCGTTTCGCAGAGCGAAACGTCTAGAGCGCGGAGCGGCAAAATTGGGATGAGGCGGATCATCGCAGTT
>DATBDG010000079.1:0-10714 GCA_036270055.1 Chthoniobacterales bacterium | reverse complement strand
AATTTCGTGATCGCTTTCACATTCCGGTCGGCCCGGACGGGAAACCGCTAATTTACTTCGTTGGCAACTCGTTAGGCTTGATGCCGAAGGCGACGAGGAGAATTGTCGAGCAGGAGCTGGATGACTGGGCCAAGCTCGCGGTCGACGCGCATTTCGACGCCGCCACTCCTTGGTATTCCTATCACGAGACATTGCGCGAGCCGGCCGCGCGGCTGGTCGGCGCTCAGCCTAACGAGGTCGTCTGCATGAACAGCCTCACGGTAAATCTTCATCTTTTGATGGCGACGTTTTACCTTCCCACGAAAGCGCGACACAAGATTCTGATGGAGGATCCCGCTTTCCCTTCCGACACCTACGCAATCACGTCGCAGATCGCGCAGCACGGCTTCGAGCCGAACGAGTCGCTCCTCCTGGCGAGGGCGAGAGCAGGGGAGCATGCCATCCGGCAGGAAGAGATCGAAGCCCTGCTCGAGAAGCAGGGCGATCAAATCGCGCTCGTCCTTTTTGCGGGCGTAAATTTTTTCACCGGCCAGCTTTTCGACATCAAGAAGATCACGGCCGCGGCCCAGGCTCGCGGTTGCATCGTCGGCATCGATCTCGCGCACGCCGCCGGCAACGTTCCGCTCGCGCTCCACGATTGGCAGGTCGATTTCGCCGTCTGGTGTTCCTACAAATACCTCAACTCGGGCCCGGGCGCGGTCGCGGGGGCCTTCGTGCACGAGCGGCACGCGACGAACCGCGAGCTGCCGCGCCTTGCCGGGTGGTGGGGGAACGATCCCGCGACCCGCTTCCGGATGCAGCTCGAGCCGGACTTCATCCCCGTGCCCTCGGCCGATGCCTGGCAGTTAAGCAATCCGCCCATCCTCGCGATGGCGCCCTTGCGCACATCCTTCGCCATTTTCGACGAGGCCGGCGGGATGGACGCGCTCCGCGCGAAATCACTCCGCCTCACCGGCTATCTGCAATTCCTCTTGGAGCAAATCGGCTCAGCCCATTTCACCGTCATCACTCCCTCCGAGCCTAACGAGCACGGCGCGCAGCTCTCGATTCTGGTCCACGAACATCCCAGGGAGCTGTTCGAGAAACTCGAAGCCGCCGGGGTGAAGACCGATTTCCGGGAGCCGAATGTGATCCGGGTCGCACCCACTCCGCTCTACAACAACTTTCACGAAGTCTGGCGCTTCGCCCAGATTCTGTCCCGCCATCGTTAGGCCGGGAATTGGAATCAGCCCATCAATTCCCGCACGCAGCTGATCAGGCCCGCAATCGGGAAAGGTTTGACGAGAAATTTGACCTCTTTCTCGATCAGGAAGGAGCGGATCTGCGGGTCGGTCGCGTAACCGGTGATGAAGATGAAACGATCGGCCAGATCGGGCCGCAGTTCTCTGGCCTTGAGATAAAATTCGTCGCCACGCACGTGCGGCATCTTGAGGTCGCAGATGACCGTGTCGTAGTGGTGCGCCTTGACCTTGAGGAGCGCTTCCTCGCCGTCGAACGCCACATCGACGAGAAAATTTTCGTCCGCCAGAATCCATTGCAGGGCGGTGGCCAACTGCCGGTCATCGTCCACCAGCAGAATGGCTTTGAGCTCAAAGGTGCCGCCGTGCTTATCCTTTGACGGCTCCGGTTCGGGATCAGATTTCATGGCGCTGCAAGGATGCCTTAAGCAGTCCGGGTGCCAATCGATCGGGGGAAAGCGAGCCGAGACCAGGCCGGCAACCTCATTCCAAAGGCTGGGCAAGGGCTAATTCCAGCCGCTCTTCTCAAGCGCTCAGCCGGTTTCCCGGAATTCCCTCGATTCCTTCTTTCCTGAATTCCTGATTCGGACATTCTTCACCGATGCCGAAATTTGTCTTGGTCGGAAGCGGTCTGGCCGGCGGGTTGCTGGGCGGCTACCTTGGGCGGCGCGGTTACGAAGTCGATCTTTTCGAGCGGCGTCCCGACCCGCGGTCCGGCAACACGGTCGGCGGACGCTCGATTAATCTCGCCCTCTCGACCCGCGGCATCCACGCCCTCGAGCAGCTCGGCATCGCTGACGAAGTGATGCAGCACGCCATCCCGATGCGCGGCCGAATGATCCACGATAAATCCGGCGCGCTTCATTTTTCGCCTTACGACCGCGACCCGGCCAAGCACATCAATTCGATCGGGCGCGGCGCGCTCAACACCGTCGTGATCGAAGCGGCGCAGCGTTATTCGAATGTGCGGGTGCAATTCAACCACCGCTGTCTCGATCTCGACCTCGAAGCTCCCGCAGCCCAACTGGTCGAGACTGAGACTAACGAAGCGATCACGGCGCGCGGCGACGCCGTCATCGGTGTCGATGGCGCTTTCTCCGCGGTGCGCGGCGCGATGCAACGCCTGAATCGGTTTGAGTACAGCCAGAGCTACCTCGCCCACGGCTACAAGGAACTGACCATTCCGCCGACAGGCGACGGGGGCTGGCGGATGGAAAAGAACGCGCTACACATCTGGCCGCGCAAAAGTTTCATGATGATCGCGCTGCCCAATCCAGACGGTTCGTTTACCTGCACGCTCTTCTGGGCATTCGAAGGGCCGCGCAGCTTCGCCACCACCACGAGCGACGACGAAGTACGCCGTTTTTTCGACGATGAATTCCCCGACGCCGTCACGCTCATGCCGGCGCTCCTCGAAGATTTTCGTGCAAACCCGACCGGCTCGCTCGTCACGATCCGTTGCGCGCCCTGGTGCTATGAGGACAAAGTCGCGCTCGTGGGCGACGCCGCTCATGCCGTCGTGCCGTTCTACGGCCAGGGGATGAATGCCGCCTTCGAGGATTGCGTCGTCTTCGATGAATGCCTGGCCGAGTCTCCTAACGACCGGAAGCGTGCTTTCACCGAATACTTCGTGAGGCGGAAAGAAAACGCCGACGCCCTGGCCGATCTCGCGGTGCACAATTTCATCGAGATGCGCGACAAGACCGCCTCGCGCGCCTTCCGCGCAAAAAAGAAACTCGACCATCTGCTCGAGGGCCTGCTTCCCGGTCGCTATCTGCCGCTCTACACCATGGTCAGCTTCACCCGCATTCCTTACGCCGAAGCCGCGCGCCGCGCTCGATTGCAGGACCGCGTCGTCTATCTCACCCTCGGCGTCGTCGTTTTCCTCCTGCTGATCCTTCTCCTTGTATGAGAGATCTGACCGAGGGTTCGGTTATCAGGCATTTGGTCCAGATGGCGGCATTCCTCGCCGTGAGCATGGTTGCGCAAACGCTCTATCTCCTGGCCGATCTGTATTGGGTCGGTCGGCTTGGGAAAGAAGCCATCGCCGCTGTCGGGGTGGCGGGCAATCTCACGATGTTTGTCCTCGCCGTGACACAGATGCTGGGGGTCGGCACGACGGCCCTCATCGCTCAGGCGGCCGGCCGCAAAGATCAGCCTCACGCCGAGCTCATCTTCAATCAGTCGCTGGTGATGTCGGTCCTGACTGCGCTTGTCCTCGGCGTGATCGGATTCCTTCTCCGCGGTCTTTATTGCGATTCGCTTAGTGCGGATGCGACCACCGCGCTTCTCGCCCGGAGTTACATGCTCTGGTTTATTCCTGGCATCCTTTTGCAGTTTCCTTTGGTCGCCTTCGGTTCCGTCTTGCGCGCCACCGGGATCGTCAAACCGGCGGTGGGATTGCAGGTCCTGAGTGTCGCGCTCAACATCGTCCTGGCGCCCTTGCTCGTTTTCGGCCTGGTCGGTCTGCCCAGGCTCGGAGTGACGGGCGCGGCCCTCGCGACCTTCATTTCCATCCTCATCGCTGACGTTCTGATGCTGGTTTATTTCGAAACCAAGTATCACTACGTGCGGTTCCGGGTCGCGCTCTGGCGGCCGCAATTGAAGACTTGGTGGTCGATGCTCCGGATCGGGCTGCCGGCCGGCGCGGAGTTTGTCCTGCTTTTCGTGAACGTCCTCATCGTCTACGGCATCATTCGCCACTTCGGACCGGCGGCCCAGGCCGGCTTCGGCGTCGGATCGCGTGTCATGCAGGCGTTGTTTCTCCCTGTCGTCGCGCTCAGCTTTGCGATCAGTCCCGTCGTCGGCCAAAATTTCGGCGGACGCCAAGCGGACCGCGTTCGGCATTGTATCTATGCCGCGATCGGAATCGCTTCCGCGGTCATGTTTCTTCTGGCTCTGCTCGCGCATTATGCGCCGGCTTTGCTCATTAGAGGGTTTTCCGCCGACCCGCGGGTGCTGGCTTTCGGCGGCGAGTATTTGCGCATCGCGGCCTGGAACTTCGTCGCGGCTGGGATCGTCTTCTCCACTTCGAGCGCCTTTCAAGGTCTGGGCAACACCATTCCGCCGCTCTGTAGCTCCCTTATCCGGGTTTCTTTGTTTGTTGGGGTTTCGCTGATCCTGGCGCATCGCGCTGGGTTTGAGATTCGCGAAATCTGGTATCTCTCGGTCGCTACGCAGGTTTTCCAGGCTTGTTTGAGCCTGTTCCTGCTCTGGCGCGAGCTGCGCCGGAAACTCGTCTTTTCGGAACCGCCCGCCTTCGCACCGGGAATCGCCTAACGAGCCGGAAGCGCGGGATCCGAAATTAACAGGTGGAATGAAAGAGACCGCCGACCTGTTCGCCGGATTCGGCCAATCGGTTGTAGAGCGCCACGGCGGCGCTGGTCTCCTCGATGTGGGCCGGAACGCGGCGTCCCTCGAGCAGGGCGAGCGTTTCGGGAGCAGTCTGCAAAGCTAGCTCCATCCCGCGGCTGAGCACGACGATCGTGCTCCCCCGGTTGAGAAGTTCCTCGACATCGGCCGGCTGAATGCCTGGAACGTGATGGGTGCCAGTCTCCCGCCAATCCCAAGGCCGCCCGCCTCCGGGGTAAAGCTTGAAGTCGCGCCCCGCGTCGAGGCCGTCGACTTCCATCCGCCCCCACGAAACGTGGGTTATTTGGGGCGATTGTTTTGCGGGAGCGCTCATCCGGTTTTCGATTTCAGGAACTGTAGCGGCGCTCTCTGACCGTCGCACGTTCTGGCTGCGATCCAGGTTTTCGGCAGTCACAGACCGCCGCTACATGCAATTCGCGTTTCTACCCGCGTCGCCGCGGCTCGATCCATCCCGCGGCGCTGCGGTGGCTGCGCGACACGCCAAGGCCGAGGCGTTCGAGCGCGGGATCATATTCGCGCTGCTTGATCCAGAGTTTGAGGTCGTCGTGGAAAAGCGACATCTCGCAGTCGTAGCAGGATGGGATTTCATCCGCGTAACCGGAATAGGTGACAACCCGGGTGCCGATGGGCCGCTTGCCCAGCTCTGCTGCGACATGGCGGATGTATTTCTCGAATAACTCGGGCGAGAGCGGGACGGCGGAATCGATCTTGTATCCGCGGAACATGTTTTCCTCAAAAGGATTGAAGAGATAAAAGGCGTCGTAGTCGGCGAAGGCGATGTCGGTGATATTGCCCTGCACGATTTCGATATTGGAGAGGCGGAGAGCGGCCGCCGCCTGTCGCGCCGCGGCCGCGAGATCAGCGCGCTGCTCCACTCCGGTGAAATGTCCATCGCTCAGCGCGGCCGCGACGAGGCAGAACTTTCCTGGGCCGCAGCCGATATCGAGGACGCGAGTGCCCGGCGCACTAACGAGAAGCTTTGCCGCCTCGGCCGCGATTTGTACCGGCGTCCATTGCAGGGACGAGAGCTTGCGGATTCGCTCCGGATAGATCCGGTCGAATTTTTCGTCCTCGATCGAGCGGGACTCTTCCTCCGTGCGATTCTCCTTTTGATGCGGCTCCGGTTGCATGGCGCAAATGCGCGGGAAAATACGTGATTCGAGACGGCCGGAAAGTCGAGCGACTCGCCGCATGAAACTTGTTGTCGGCCTGAGTCCGGCCCGATAGCCTGAGGTCAAATCGTTCCCGCCGGGCCGTAACTGGCTGGCGAGGGTTCAAACAAAGCAAAAGGATTATCATCATGAGCGATACGTATGTTCCAATGATCAGTTCCGGCACGGCCGGTCCACTCGGTGTGCTGCATCTTCCGCGTCTCTGGCTCAAGCTCTCGCTCGAGTCGCAGGGCAAACTGGCCGCGGGTTATCCCGGGATGGGCGACGGCTACGACGCCATGACCTGCGACGCGCTCGGGCTCGAGCAAGAAGCCGTGATCAATTACATCAAAGAGCAGAAACCGACCTACCCGCATTTCGAAGCCTGGGTGAAACAAAACGCTAAGTCGCTCAACCAGGAAGCGATCGAGAAACATAATGCGGCCGTGCGCGGCTATATTCACGAGGACGAGACGCGAAAAAATATTCTCGGCAATTGCGGCCTGCCGGATGGTGCGACCGCGCCTAAGGACGCAGTGAACCTCAACAACCTCGACGACTGGTACGAGTTTCATCAAGCGGTCCTGGCGTAATCCGCCACGCGCCTCTCTCTGCGTTTGGCATCCTGAGCAAAGGGAAAGACCGCGCAAGGGTCGGGCGATGTCGCTGACAAGAAAGCAGCGTTGCTCAGTGGCTTGTGAGGTCCCCCGCCTGAATGCTTTCGGGGCTCGGGATGACAACTTCGGTGGCGTCGCACTCGGCTTTGACGCCGGTGGCGGCGGCGTGCGAGCATGCCTGCATGCAATCGGCGACCATGGGGAAAACGCCTGTTTATCGCAAAACGACCGAGAGTTTTCGCACCGGCGCGACCACGCTGCCGCAGCGATATTTCATTTCACCGGAGGTTTTTGCCGAGGAACGGGAGAAGATTTTTGCCCGGCAATGGGTGTGCGTCGGGCACCAGGGCCAGCTCGTTAGGCCGGGCGATTTTCTGGTGCGCGAAGTGGCTGGGGAAAGCATCGTTGTCGTGCGCGACCGGAAGGAGCTGGTGCGCGCCTTTTATAATGTGTGCCGGCATCGCGGAACGCGCCTCTGCGAAGCGGCGAGCGGACACGCGGCCGCCATCCAGTGTCCCTATCACGCCTGGACTTATGCGCTCGACGGCCGACTCGTGGGAGCGCCGCACATGGATGCCGTGCCGGGGTTCGAGAAAGCCGATTACGGATTGCACGTCGTGAACCTGCAGATTTGGGAGGGTTTCATCTTCGTTAGTCTGGCGGAGAAACCACGGCCGCTCGAGGAAGTCTTCGCGCCCCTGGCGGGGAAGTTTACTGAATGGAATTTGCCGCTCCTCCGATCCGCCCGCCGGATCGTCTACGACGTGCAGGCGAACTGGAAACTGATCTTCGAGAACTACTCCGAATGTTATCACTGCCCCGGAGTGCATCCGGCGCTGGCCAAGGTCTCGCCCTACGATTCGGCCGAGAACGATCTTTGTCAGGGGCCCTTCCTCGGCGGGTTTATGAAAATCGCAAAGGGCGCCAGCCTAACGATGAGCGGCAACGCCTGTGCCCGGCCGGTCGGCGAGATCCGGGGTGAGGATCATCATCGTGTTTTCTATTACTCCATCTTTCCCAACCTGCTTCTCAGCCTCCACCCGGATTACGTCATGGTGCATCAGCTCTGGCCGCAATCGCCCGAGCGGACGCTGATCGAGTGCGACTGGTATTTTCATCCGGAGGCCGCGGCCGGGGTCGATGCCCCCGGCTACGACCCGGATGATGCCGTGGCGTTTTGGGACATGACCAACCGACAGGATTGGCACGTCTGTGAGCTGAGCCAAAAGGGGATATCGTCACAGGCATATCAGCCCGGGCCATACTCGCCACGCGAAAGCATCCCGGCGGCGTGGGACCGGGAGTATCTCGCAGTCATGTCGGCCTGAGCCGGGCCGGGCGGGATCAACCGCCGGCGATCGCGCCCAGAATGATGAACGGCTCCTCGCCCTTCACGATGGCCGCGGGGAGGGGAGTATCCACTGGCTCGTGCGAAATATCTTCGCCGCAGGCGAAGTAGCGCACGAGCGCCCGGCGCTGGTGCGTTCCGTGGTCCCGGATTGTTCCGCGCAGCACCGGGTATTTCTCCTCAATCGCATCAATCACCTGCCGGATCGTGGCCGAGCCGTCCGCTTCGATCTGAAGCTCGTCGCTCACTTTCGCCAGGGTGCGCAAATGATGCGGAATGATGACGCGAATCATTTCAGCGTTTGCACTTCCACTGAGAGCACCGGGGGCAGATCACGCACGATCGGCGTCCAGGAATCGCCCCCATTGGCCGAGCCATAAACCTGGCCGCCGGTTGTCCCGAAATAAACGCCGCAGTCATCAAGCGAGTCGACCGTCATCGCATCGCGCAGGACGTTCACGTAGCAATTCTGCTGCGGCAGGCCGTTCGTTAGGGCTTCCCATTCGTTGCCGCCGCTCCGGCTGCGATAGACGCGCAGCATGCCGTCGGGCGGGAAATGCTCGGAGTCGTTCTTGATCGGCACGACGTAGATCGTCTCCGGTTCATGGGCGTGCACGTCGATCGGGAAACCGAAATCGCTCGGCAGATTGCCACTCACCTCCGTCCATTGATCGCCTCCGTTTTCGCTCCGCATGATGTCCCAATGCTTTTGCATGAAAAGTTGGTCCGGCCGCGAGGGATGAAAGGCGATGCGATGCACGCAATGGCCGACTTCCGCGGTCGGGTCGGGCATGAATTGCGATTTCAGGCCACGATTGATCGGTTTCCAGGTCTGGCCGCCGTCCTCGGTTCGAAAAGCGCCCGCGGCGGAGATGGCGACGAACATTCGCTTCTGATTCATGGGATCGATCAGGATGGTGTGCAGACACATTCCGCCCGCGCCCGGTTGCCATTTCGGTCCGGTATCGTGCTGGCGCAGCCCGGAGAGTTCGCTCCACGATTTGCCTCCATCCTTTGATTCGAAAAGAGCGGCATCTTCCACCCCGGCATAAACATGATCGGGGTCATCGAGCCCGGGCTCGAGGTGCCAAACGCGCTTGAATTCCCATGGATGCTGCGTCCCGTCGTACCACATGTGGGTCCCGGCAATGCCGTCGTAGACGAATTTGTTGCTCTCCCCCTGCGGCATCCCTTCGGGGCCCTGCAGTTCTTCCGCGCTGCTGCCCGGCGTTTCCCACGTTTCGCCTCCGTCATTCGAGCGCTGGATGATCTGTCCAAACCAGGCACTCGACTGCGAGGCGTAGATGCGATTCGGATCCACAGTCGATCCTTTGAGATGATAAATTTCCCAGCCTGCAAAATGCGGACCGCTCACTTTCCAATCCTTGCGCGTGCCGTCCGAAGTCAGGACGAACGCGCCTTTGCGAGTGCCAACCAGCAATCGTACTGCGCTCATGTTTTATTCCTTTAGCTGTGCGGTGATCTGAAATTCAATTCCTAAAGTTGCGAACTATCGTTCAATCCGGAATTTCCGCTTCGACCAGTTTCCCGAGGAGAATGAGCGATTCCTGCCAGCCGAGATAACAAGCCTCGGCCGGGATCGCGGCCGGCACGCCTTCCTGCCTGATGTGAATCTCGGTGCCGCAGGAAACTTCTTGCAGGTCGATCGTCACCTCCATCGCACCCGGGAGATTGGGGTCGTCGAACTTATCGAAGTAGCGAATCCGACTGTGCGGCACCAGCTCCAGGTATTCGCCGCCGAAAGAGTGGCTTTTGCCGGTGGTGAAATTGGTGAAGGCCATCCGGAAGGTGCCGCCAACCTTCGCCTCCAGTCGGTCCACCTTGCAAGTGAATCCGTTAGGCGGCAGCCATTTCGCCGTGGCGTCGGCGTCGAGGAAGGCGCGATAGACGCGCTCCGACGGCGCGCGCAATACTCGATGGAGTTGAATCGTGTGCGTGTCAGGTGTGGTCATGCTTTGATCTTGTTTTCTTGATTGGTCCTTGTTTGCTCTCAATGTCTCCACGAACGATGGGGCGCGCGGCGGACACTCGGCTGCAATTTTTTCCAAAGAATGTCCGGAGCAATCCGGCTGATTCGTTGACCTATTGACGGCCGAAGACAGAGCCGCAACCTGAAAACAAAATAAATGCAAACAAACGCTACTCCTTACATCCTGTTCTTTCGCAACTCCGGCCCGGAAACCCACGCCCATCTCTCCGCCGACGAACGCCAGCAGCTCATGACGCGCTGGAACGCGTGGTATGACGATCTCGCGGCCGAAGGTAAGGCGATCGCCGGCACCCCGCTCGAGCTCGAAACCCGGATCGTTTCAGGCGCGCGCGGTGAGCGGGTGGTGGACGGCCCTTTCGCGGAAACCAAGGAAGCGATCGGCGGTTATGTCATGCTGATGGTGAACGATCTCGAGGAAGCGACCGCGATCGCGCAGGCGCATCCCGGCCTGCCCTACGGCCTCGAGATCGAAGTGCGGCGCCTGGCCGATAGCTGCCATCTCGGGGTCAGCCATCACACCGCCGCTTCCGCCGCCGTCTGACGTGGTCCCGCTCCCGCAGATTGCGCCTAACGAGCGCGAGCCCGAGGCGCCCGCGCCCGTCGTGCAGTTGGTCGAACATTTCTTCCGCTACGAGACCAGCCGCCTGCACGGCGCGCTCATCCGCTTGCTCGGCGTGCAAAATCTCGCCCTCGCCGAAGACGTGGCGCAGGAGGCGTTGCTTCGCGCCTTGCGCACCTGGTCGATGGGCGGCGTGCCGGCCAATCCATCTGCTTGGATCACGCGCGTGGCGATGAATCTGGCCAAGGACGCCCTCCGACATCAACGCATGTCGGCCTCGAAAGAGCCGGCCATCATCACCTACCTCGATCAGACGCTGGCCGCGTCGACCGTTGGCAAAAGCGAGGAGCACGAGATCCGCGACGACGCGCTCCGGCTCATGTTCGTCTGCTGTCATCCGGCGATCGCGACCGATGCG
>DATBDG010000078.1:0-3440 GCA_036270055.1 Chthoniobacterales bacterium | reverse complement strand
GCAGGCTGGAAGCCTGTCTTACTTCCTGAGATCGGCCTGGTTCAGATCGAGATCTTTTTGCTCGATCACTTTCGCGTTCGGGAAATTTTTCTTGAGCGGCTCCGCGAACTCAGCCGCTTTGCCGACCATGATGAGGCTGGTGGGTTGCGCCAGATATTTTTTCGCGAACGCGGTCACGGCGTCGCTCGTCACGGCGTCGATCGATGGGATGTATTTGTCCAACGTGTCGAGCGGCAAATTGTAGGTCGCAAGATTGGATAACTCCGAAACAAATCCGCGATTCGTCTCGAGGGTTCGCGCATAACGCCCAGTCAGGACGGCCTGGCGCGACTTCAATTCTTCACCTTGCACCGGCTCGCTCACGAGACGTTTCAACTCGGATTGCATCAGCCCGGCAACTTCCGCGGCTGATTGGTTTTTCGTTTGCGCGGAAGCGGTGAATGGTCCCCTCTCCCGGCGCGGATCAAGCATGCTGCCGGCGCCGTAGCTGAGCCCGCGCTTGATCCGAATCTCGCGATTGAGGCGCGAGACGAAGCCGTTCCCGAGCGCGGCGTTCGCGACCAGGCCGGAGTAATAATCGGGCGACGCGCGTTCAATCGCGGGCCGCGCCACCGTCACGGCGGCCTGGCCGGCGTCTGGCATATCGATCACCACCTGCTGCGGTTTCCAATCCGCTGCCCCGGAGTGGATTGGTTCCTCAGGCACGGTCGCATCATTTTTCCAGTCGCCGAACAACTTTTCCGCAAATGCTTTTCCCTCCTCGAGCGTGATGTCGCCCGCGAGGACAAAGGCGGCGTTGCGGGGCTGGTAATATTTTTTGTAAAGGCCGGTGATCTGATCGCGCCCGATCGCCTGCACCGTTTCGAGCGTTCCGCCGGCAGCATGACCGTAAGCGCCGGAGCCATAGACGACGCGCGAGGTGACATAGCGGGCGAGCGATCCCGGCTGTTGCATCGCGACGCGCAAGCCGTCGATCCGCTGGCTTTTCAAACGATCGATCTCTTCCTGTTTGAAGGCCGGATGGCGCACGACATCGACCAGAATTTGCAGCGCCTTCTCCGCCTTGTTCGACATCACGACGACGCTGGCGCCGGAAGCATCCCAGCCGGCCCCGGAATCGATCGAGCCGCCTAACGACTCGATGGCGCTTGCGATGTCCGGCGCGGACATTGTCTCGGTGCCTTTGGTGAGCAGATCGCCGGTCAGGCTGGCGGTGCCGGCGAAACCTTCCGGGTCGATCTCGGCGCCGCTCCGAATCACAATCTGGGCGGCGAGGAGGGGCAGACCCGGCCTTTCGGCCACGAGCACGCGCAGGCCGTTAGGGAGACGGGTTTCTTTAGGAGTGGCAAACTTCGCCTCGTGTCGGGCGGAGGGAGGCGGCGGGCTATCGACGCCGCCGACGGCAAAGACCGATTGCGCGATCGCCAGGCTGAACACGGTCGCCAGCACCCTTGTCATCCCGATCGGTCGCAGGACGGAGAGGGACGTCGCGATTAATCTCGAGCGGTTCAACCAGAGTGGCGTCGCACATGGCCCGAGGGGTCCTTCGCCGCGCTCCGCCGGCTCAGGATGAGAACGCTGTCTGTGAAGGATGTCGTCAAAACGGATCACGATTTTTTCCCTTCCTCGGCGCGTGCGGCCGCCTTCATCGCTTCCGGCAAATATTCGACCACCACCTTCTTTTTCCCGGCGAGATAACGATTCATCACTTCCTTTATCTGGTCGGCTGTGACCGCCTGGAGTTTGGCCAGGTCGGTATTGACGCGGTTCGGGTCGCCGTACAAAACCACGGCTTCCCCGAGCGCGCCGGCTTTGCCGTCGTTCGTCTCGCGTTCCATCAGTTTCCCGGTCAGGAAACGGTTCTTCGCTTTCTCGAGCTCATCCGGAGTGACGCCTTGTTTCAATAATTTATCAATCTGCGCGTTCAGGGCTTTCTGCGCCTCGGCCGCGGTTTTCCCGCTGGCCAGAATCAGGCGGAAGGTGAGGAGCCCGAGATCCTGGTTCAGGTCGGCGTTGAAGCTGGCCTGCTGCGCGATCTGCTGCTCGTAAACCAGCGATTGATAGAGGCGCGAGGACTCGCCGCCGGAAAGAATTTCGGCGGCGAGATCGAGCGCGGGCCCGTCCTGACTGCGAATGGAAGGGGCGAGATAAGTCACGGCGATGGCCGGGAGAGGCACCTTCGGGCTGTACTTCACGAGTTCTTTGTTTTCCTTCCGGGGCGGTTCTTTCACCGTCACGCGCGGGATTTTTTCCGCCGGTCTTTTGATTGCACCGAAATATTTTGCGACCCAGTCGTGGAGCTCGTTAGGCTGAAAATCGCCTACCACAATGAGGGTGGCGTTGTCGGGACGGTAGAAGGTGGAATGAAACGCCTTCACCTCCGGCAGCTTCGAGGCGTCGAGGTCTTCAATGCTCCCGATGCCGGGCCGTTTGTAGGGATGGACGGCGTAGGAATTCCTGATCGTATCGAGAAAGAATTCGCCGTAGGGATTGGCCAGGATGCGCTGGCGATATTCTTCTTTCACCACCTCGCGCTCCGATTTGAAATTCGTCTCGTTGAGGGCGAGCGACGACATCCTTTCGGCTTCCGCCCAGAGAATTGGGTTGAGATAATTCGAGGGCACGAACTCGTGGTAAACCGTCACATCCTCGGCGGTGTAGGCGTTGTTTTCGCCGCCAATATTTTCCGTCAGCTCGTCGAATGTGTCGGCCGTCATGTGCGCGCTGCCTTTAAACATCATGTGCTCGAAGAGATGGGCGAAGCCGCTGCGTTGCGCCGGATCGTCCTTCGAGCCGACGTGATACCAGACTTGGACGGCGACCGTTGGGCTGGAATGGTCCTCGACCGAATAAACCTCGAGCCCGTTGGGCAGGGTCTCGTGCTGAAAACTGAGAGAGGGAACATCGATGGCCGACGTCGGTGGCGGCGGGGCAGCGCGCGGAACCGAAACCGAGATGAAGAACGCGGCGGCGAGAGCAAAGCAAAATTTCACGCTGAATTCGACACTTCGCCCGCGGATCTGTTGCAAAGAAATCACTGCATGCCGGTGTCGCAGTTCCACTGCACGTTTTTGGTCTGGCCCGGCGCGATCTCAACCTCGAAGGGGCCGAAGAACCCGACTCTGCTTTTCCAGTCTTTCTTTAAAACGGTGTAATGCCCCGGGGGCAAAGAAATCCGAAAGTGGCCCTGTTCGTCTGTCGTGAAGGACGACACCGCGAGATCTGCCTGCCGCACGACAAAGGTTGTCTGGGCGAGCGGCCGCGAATCGGGAACGCCTCGCTTGACTGGTCCGCCCGAAATGTTGTGCAGAGAAATTGATCCTTCGAGCACCGTTCCCGACTCCGGCGAAGGTGTGGGCGTTGTTTGCGCCGCGGCGACGCAAGAAAAGAGCGCGAGCAGGATCAGAAATAGTTCAAGTGACGGCTGATTCTGCACAGGC
>DATBDG010000077.1:0-9216 GCA_036270055.1 Chthoniobacterales bacterium | reverse complement strand
AAGAGGATTGCGTCGCAAAGACATAGGAGCCGCTGCAGACGCATATCTGCCAGTCGTCGAGCCGAGGAGTTTGGGATCAAATGTGATCCTAAACTTAATACCGGGTTGAACACAGCGTAGGACGTGAACCTCTCCTGGGTCCGAGCGAATCTGCTGAAAGAATGGCCGGAGTTCCCGCCCCAAGAACTGCGGGATGTCTCCTTTGACGGGCAGTAGCAGTTCAGTGCGTTTGTCTGGATATTTGCCGGTCGTCCGATCGGCGATCCGAATATCGAAGCCACCATTGTCAAATCCGAAAGTGGCGGCAATTCGTCCGCATTCGCGAAAAAAGAACTCAGCCGGATTTCTCTTCGCAATATCTACATCTGAGATGGCAACGATATCTCCAGCGAACTCTACACCTTCGCCTCGAACGAAGAAGTCCAGGCGCACGGCATTAAAAGCCCGTTCATATTTGACGGATGCTACTCGGGCAAGCGAAGCGAGGAGGACTACTTCCCATTCCGCTGGGATCGCTTGTGGTCGCGAGCCATTCAGCCTTTGGATAAGGTCCCTGGCTCGCTCCGGAGGCACGACGCCTCGCCTCAAAAAATCGAGTTCTTGTTGAATAACCCGCCGCCGGAAAATGGCCATCGCAAGCTGACAGTAATACCTTTGGCTTCACCACAGCGCCTCCTTATTCCGAAGGCGTGGGCTCGATTATTCGGACAGGGAAATACGCCGGAGTTCCTGTGCAATGCGCACTTTGACTCTCTGCAATTCTGCCTGCGGCACGGGATGCCCTTCGGCCTCTTCGATTAGATGATCGAGCAAGATTTTTCGCCGGCGACCATGGCGACGATCCGCAAGCGTTTTCCGAGTGAGCTTGCGTTGCAGCTTCGACCGGCAGTCTGCGGTTATCGACGAGTGCGGCCCGCTGACGAGGAGATCGTAACGAATGAGGCCGGTGATGTAGGCCGAGAGAGAACGATAGCCCAGCTCCTTCCAACGCACGTCGACAAGCCGCCAGATTTCGAATGGGAAGGTGACCCGCTCGGCGATTGCGCTGAGTGGCGGCAGTGGCAGATTATGTCGGTTACGAGCGGCGGTGTTCTGAAGGTGATGGATGCGGTCCACGAGTTGCACCAAGAGGCCTTTGCGCGGTTGGCCGGGTCGATAACGGGCGACGAGTTCCCGATCCACGGCGTCTTGCGCCGGCTGTGTGTCGCGTGCGATTTCGAGCGTGATCGAATGCTTCGCGTCCGAGCGCAAATCGTAGCAGACGAGCTCGACCGCGTACGGTGTGAAAATGCTGTGACCAAACTCGGCGCACCGGCGCTTCACCGTGGGCGCGAGAAGCCCCGGAATCGTGATGCTTTTGCGAACTCCCCGTGCCATTGCTGCTCCCTCCGCCTCGACCATCATTGTTGCTTAAAACCGGGATGCTTGGCAAGCCATCCGTCCAGGCGCTGCAGCGTGCATTTGCCCAGGGAAAATGGCGTGTCCTGAGTATTCTTGATCTGCGACATCGCCGTCCGACCGATACCCGACAGCACGGCCAGCTCCGCGCTGTTGAATTGCCGATGCGGAAATTTCGCCGCCAGGAATAGCAGCGCCGCGATCGCGGTTGCGGAGGAAAATGATTCGGTGGCCACGGCTTCAGCGCACATTGTGGAGGTTTTCTTCATCGTGTTTGGTCCTTTTTTTCTGCCTGCTCCGAAAATACGTTCAACTGAACAGGCTGACAAGATTCCGCTAATGGCCACTTCGTCGAAGGAGAGCGAATAATCGGCCCTCGCTGAAGAGTCCGGGTGCGGCCGCCAGAACCTAACCGGACCTGAACCTGTCAAAATTTTTCGCAGGTCCGCAGAGAACGTGTTCTGCCTCTTTGAGAACGCCGGAGGACGACCGGCCCTCCGGAAACCAAGTCATAAAAAAAGCGGGTGTAGAGCCTTCATGCCGCGCGAGTTCCGGAGCAAGTGCGCCGAAGCGAGAGCGGCAAGAAACCACCAACTGCATTTATTTATGATCAAAACTCAACTCAAAAAACTCGTCACCGAAGCCGTCGCTCTCCATCGCGAGATCGCCTCCCAAAATGAACGCCTGAAAGCGCTCAAAGCCGATCTCATTCACGAGGCACGTCTCCATTCCAAGGACTTCACGCCCACGAACGGCGGCGGCTGCCGATGGACTGCTTCAGGAACGGACGGCTGCATTGCCCGGGTAAATTTCCCCGCTCCAGCGCTCCTCGCGCTGATCGACTCCGAAAGCGAAACCTTCGATGATATTCTAACTCTCGCTAGTGAATGCATGGATCAACTCTTCGAATCCGCATACTACCTGCGCCCGATCGCAAATTTTCGCGAAGAAGCGGCGCGCGCCTTGGATGGACGCGAGGCCGACAAACTGATTGATCTCTGCCAAGCGACTTCCGCGCCTCGCGTGAGCTTCGAAACGGCAGAGAAGAAAGCGGCGTGAGGGAAGGAGAGATCGCCATGCGCTACAAGAACAATGTCGGGCCGCAGGTGCGTCGCCGGCGCTACGCACTCGGCTGGTCGCAATCAGATTTCGCCACGAAATTGCAAATCGCCGGTTTCGACATCAGCCGCAGCGGGGTCTCAAAAATCGAAGCGCGTCTTTCCTATGTCGACGATAAGACACTGCTCTACCTCGCCGAGGTGCTGAGAGTTCAGGTGCAGGACCTCTTCCCGCAACGGACTCCAGGCAATCGCATCCATGATTTCATGGAGAAGCTGGAGACCACGCGATTCTAGTCGGTTACTACTCCTCGATGAACGAGCGGTTTTAGTTCAGTCGAACGGGCATTTGAAAGCGAGAATCGTGTGACAATCTGTGACAAATTCCACTGAAACAAACTGAACTGGATGACGACCAAAAACAGTTTCCCCTCGTGAGCCGCATAAGATAGCGAGGTTTGTATGGCCGCGAGCGGGTTCAACTCCCCTCGCCTCCAGTCTCACGATTTTGCGCCTTTGCGAAATCTGCCTGGCCGCACCTTGCCGAAAGTGGCTTGAGTGAACGGGCTTTGTCCTGCGCGCCTCGGCTGGCTTGAAAACGCCAAAATTTTTCCCCTTGAAGCGAAGCTTGACTGGACCAGCCGTCAGCCACTAATCTCGCCGCCGGTTTGGACGATAAAATTGCCTTATTTCCCGGCGCGGCTGGCGCGTTCATGACCACGCATTGGAGCGTGGTGAGCGATTTTTCGCTGCAGCAGGCGGCGCCCGAGCGGGCGCAGGCCGCGCTGACGCGGCTCTGCCGGGATTATTGGCCGCCGCTCTATCGTTTTATCCGTCTACGCGGGTATAGCGAGGCGGATGCGCAGGATTTGACCCAGGGTTTTTTTGCCTACCTGATCGAGAAACAGGCCTACACCGCGCCCGATCGCAGCAAAGGGCGGTTCCGCACTTTTCTCCTCGCCCTGCTGAAGCGTTACCTGAGCGCGAGCCGCTCGTATCAAGACCGGCAGAAGCGCGGCGGGCGACAGCAGGCGATCTTTCTCGATTGCGATGAGCTCAACGAACTCGACCAAACTTCACGGGACGCGCTTCTCATCAGCGCGCCGCTCGATGAAGAGCGGCTTTTCGAGTGGAACTGGGCGACGGCGCTGGTCAGTCGCGCGATGGAAGCGCTGAGCGAGGAATACACGGGCGAGCGCAAGGCCCGTGTCTTTGCGGAGTTGCGACCTTTTCTGACCGGTGGCGTGGGCTTGCCGACGCACGAAGAAGCGGCCGCGCATCTCGGGGTGTCGCTCGACACCTTGCGCAGTCATCTCTTTCGTTTGCGTGCGCGCTACCGGGAATTGCTCCGGGCGGAAGTGCTGCGCACGGTCCCGGGAAAGAAAGACATCGATGACGAGTTGCGCTATCTGTGCCGGGTGCTGATCGCGAGCGCCTGAATTGCCAGCGCAGCCGGGTTGGCCGGTAAAAAAATGGCCGCACCAGCCGAAAACAAAACGCTCCTTTGCGAGCAGTGCGGAGCGCCCCTGCAGAGCCGCGAAGGAGAGGACGATTGTCTGCACTGCCTCCTGACAGCCGGGATGGCATCGACGGCCGAAGAAGCCTCCGCCCTGCCTGACGAACCCGCGGCGCGCGTTTATCAGCACTATGAAATTCTGACTCGCCCCGATGGATCGCCCTGGGAACTGGGACGCGGCGCGATGGGCGTGACCTACAAGGCGCGCGATCGCAATCTCGACACCTTCGTCGCGCTGAAAATTATTAACGCCCGTTTCTCGACGCACTTCGAAGCGCGGCAACGCTTCCTGCGCGAAGCCCAGGCCACCGCCCGCCTTCGTCACCCGAACGTGGCGAGCGTTTTTCATTTTGGCACGATCAACGCCTTGCCTGCGCCGGAGGGGGAGGCGTTGAGCGCAGAGGAAAACGCCGAGGCCGGCGATTCCTTTTACGCGATGGAATTCATCGAAGGGGAAACCTTGGAGGCGCGCCTGCGGCGGAGCGGTCCGCTCGATCCGGTCACGGCGCTCCAGATCGCGGTGCAAGTGACGCGCGCGCTGGCTGCGGCGGAACGGTGTGGCCTCGTGCATCGCGACCTGAAGCCGTCGAACATCATGCTCGCGGCCGAGGAGGAAAGAACCGGGGCGACCGAAGCGCACGGCGAAGCGTGGGTGAAAGTAATCGATTTCGGGCTGGCCAAGCTCGAGCGCAACGAGACGACCCGCCCGGCGAAGTTTTTGGGGACGCTGGCCTTTTCCAGCCCGGAGCAGCTTACAGCGCGGCCGGTCGATGCCCGCTCTGATATTTATTCGTTGGGCATCACCCTTTGGTATTCGCTCACGGGAAATGTGCCGTTTCCCGGGTCGGCCGAGGCGCAGCGGGACGAGCCCTTACCGCTGGCCCAACTGACGGGCCACCGTGTGCCGGCGCCGGTCGTCGCGCTCCTCGCATCGATGCTCGCGCGCGCTCCGCAGGACCGACCGCCTTCCGCGCTCGCTTTGGGAGAGCTGCTCCATCGCTGTCTGGAAAAGCTGATTCCCGTCCACGGGTCGGCCCGACGGCGGTTGCTGGGTAGTCGGGGCGTTCTGGCGGGTGCGCTGGGAATGGCCGGCGTCGCGGCAGTCGCGCTGTCGGTCTATTTATTCTCCGCCGGTTCATCGCCCCAGGACAAATCGATCGCCGTCCTCCCCTTCCGCAACCTGACCAACAATCCGGCAAACGCCTTTTTCGCCGAAGGCATCGAGGACGACATCCTGTCGCGTCTGGTCAAGATCCGGGATTTGAAAGTGATCAGCCATCTCAGCTCGTCGCGTTTTCCGGCGAGCGGCCGGCGCGACCTTTCGGCCATCGGTCAATCGCTGGGGGTGCGGCACGTTTTAGAAGGCAGCTTCAATCGCACGGGGGACCGGGTCGTTCTTCACGTCTCACTGATCGATACCCGTGACGGCCATCAACTATGGTCGGAAAGCTACGAACGCACGCTGGCCGATGTGATTACTCTGCAGGGAGAACTGGCGACCGCCATTGCCAACGCCCTCAATGCGACGCTCAGCCCGCGGGAAAAGAACGACGTGCGCGACCAATCGACCGGCAATCCGGACGCCTATGTCCTCTATCTGCGGGGCCGGAAATTCGACAACAGCCCGACCTTCGCGGTCTCCGATAATGAGGCGGCGCAGGCCCTTTACAGTCAGGCGATCGCGCTCGACCCGGGCTTTGCCCTCGCCCATGCCCGGCGCGGGGCGGTCTTGGGCTTTCTCTACCGGTTTCGCGGGCCGAGCGAAGAGCTGAAGGAGAACGCTTATGCCGAGGTGGAGGAAGCGCTCCGGCTGCGACCCGATCTGGGGGAAGCGCACCTCGCCCGGGCTCTTTGTTTGTATCGCATCGATCGCGACTACAATCGCGCTTTGCCGGAGTTGGAGACGGCGCACCGGCTCTTGCCTAACGACACTGAGGCGGACAGTTTCATCGCCTATATTCATCGCCGGCAGGGGAAATGGCGCGAGGCGCGGGAGGGGCTCGAACGAGTTTTTTCCCACGACCCGCGCAACGTCACTTATCCGGAAGAGCTCTACACCACTGGCTATTTGCTGCGGGATTGGAAAAGTGCGGGCGAACGGATTCGGCAAGCCGAGGCGATCGCGCCCACCACTCACTTGCTGAAGGTGGAACGCGCTTTGGTCGATCTATGGCAAGAGGGTAACCTCGCTCCGCTCCAGAAAGTGTTTGCCGATATCCGGTCGTACGGCGACCCCGAGGGCACGCTGGCCTACATGCGCTGGGATATCGCGATGCTGGCGCGAGACTTCGCCGCAGCCGAGGCGGCGGTCGATCAGTTCCCTTTCGAAACCCTCCCGTCAGTCTACAGCGCACCCGTGCCGAAGAGCTATGTCCGGGGCTGCATCGCCCTCGCCTCGGGCGACACCGCCCGTGCCCGGCAATTTTTTGAAGCGTCCCGACCGGTGATGGAAGCCGAGGCCCTCGCTCATCCGGAAAGCGAATTGCGCCATGCCCGGCTCGGTCTTCTTTATGCGTATATGGGGCGGAAGACAGACGCCATCCGGGAAGGAAAGCGGGCGGTGGAACTGAAACCGGTGAGCATCGATGCCTACGATGGACCGGAGGAATTAGCTAATCTGGCGCTGATTTATGCCTGGGTCGGCGAACATGATGAGGCGGTCTCCATGATCGAGAAGCTGCTGCGCATGCCCGGGGGCGTCTTCTTTTACGAAGCCAGCATGAGTTGGTGGGAACTGCGGCTGCGCTGGCAATGGGATCCGCTCCGGGGAGATCCACGGTTCCAGAAAATCCTCGCGGCCCCGGAACCGCCGACAAGCTACTAATCGGCCACCCTCCTGCCCATGGCTTCCCCGATCAAAAGGAAAACCTTCGTCTGCGAGCAATGCGGGGCGCCGCTCGTTCGTCTCCCGGGAGAAGATGGTTGCCTAAACTGCCTCCTGAGCACCGGCATCGAGGGTGAGGTCGATCCGGCGGCGCGCTTGCCTAACGAGCCGGTTCGGAGCCGCTACCAGCACTACGAAATCCTGATCCGTCCCGATGGGACGCTCTGGGAACTGGGCCGGGGCGCGATGGGCGTGACCTACAAGGCGCGTGATATCAACCTGGAGACGCTCGTCGCGCTCAAGATCATCAATGCCCGTTTCTCCGCCCGGCCCGAAGCGCGCCGGCGTTTTCTGCGGGAGGCACAGGCGGCGGCGCGGCTGCGCCACCCGAACGTGGCCACCGTCTTTCATTTGGGAGCGGTAAATCATTGCTCCACCCCGGACGAAGAGGAGAAGAGCGACTGCTTTTACGTCATGGAGTTCGTCGACGGCGAGTCGCTCGAGGCGCGTCTGGGCCGCGCCGGTCCCTTAAACCCGCTCCTTGCGCTCGATATGGCCCTGCAGGTGGCGCGCGCCCTGGCGGCGGCGGAAAAGCAGGGCCTGGTACACCGCGATTTGAAACCCTCTAACATCATGCTCGTGGCAGAAGAGGAGATCAGCTTCACCCGCCGGGCGACGAATACCGGGCCGTGGGCAAAGGTGATCGATTTCGGCCTCGCCAAGGTCGTGGACAACGAAACGGAATCGTCTGGCGGTCGGCCGATTTTGGGAACGCCGGCTTTTTCCAGTCCGGAGCAACGCGAGGGGCGCGCGGTGGATATTCGCTCCGATATCTATTCGTTAGGCGCGACACTCTGGTACGCCCTTACGGGCAAGCCGATCGGACGCTCCACGGCCGATATGCCCTTTGCGGTGGGTCGATTGGCCACCCGCGATGTGCCCGCTCCTCTCATCGCGCTCCTCCAGTCGATGCTGGCGCCGCAGCCGAATGATCGACCCCGCTCCGCCTTCGAACTGACCGAAGCGCTCGAGGATTGTCGCAAGGCTCTTACCGAGGCCGCGGACTTCGCTCGCAGGCGCGCGTGCCGCTGGGTTGTCGGCGCAGGACTCGGCTTGGCGGCAGCTTTGGTTGCTCTGGTTGTCTACATCTCCCCGCCGGCCTCCTCCGTGGAAAGGAAGTCAATTGCCGTGCTGCCGTTTCGGAATCTGGGCCACAACCCGGACGACGCTTTTTTCGCCGAAGGGGTGGAGGACGACATCCTTTCCCGCCTGATCAAGGTCCATGATCTGAAAGTGATCAGCCGGCTGGGGACGGCACGCTATGGCGGCGAGGCGCCGCGCGATCTGCGCGCGATCGGTCACGAACTCGGCGTCCGGCATTTGCTTGAGGGAAGTCTCCGCCGGTCCGGCGACCGCGTGCTGCTCCACGTCTCCTTGGTCGATGCGGAAGACGGCCACGAAGTCTGGTCAGAGGGTTACGATCGTACTTTAACTGATGCGATTAATCTGCAGGGCGAGCTCGCGAGCAAAATCGCGAACGCCCTCGATGCCACGCTCAGCCCGCAGGAACGGGGGGATGTGCTCGCCAGTTCCACCCGCAATCCGGATGCCTATGTGCTTTATCTGCGGGGACGGCAACTCGCCGGCAGTCCAACCTTTCGGATCGCTGATCATGAGGCGGCGCAGGTCCTCTACACGCAGGCTGTGACAATCGATCCCGGCTTCGCGCTGGCCCATGCCCAGCTCGCTTCCACGTTGAGTCTCCTTCATCGATTCCGCGGACCGAGCGACGGCTTAAGGGCGGTTGCCAACGCCGAGGCGCGCAAGGCGCTCGAGCTGGAGCCCAAACTGGGTGAAGCACATCTGGCGAAGGCGCTTTGCTTTTACCGCATCGAGCGCGATTACGACAGGGCAATGCCGGAACTCGAAATCGCGCAGCGGCTTTTACCTAACGATACGGAAGCAGAAAGCGTGATCGCGTACATTCACCGCCGCCGCGGGGATTGGCGAACAGCCCGGGCGGGTTTGGAGCACGCCCTCTCCCGCGATCCTCACAATCGAATTTTTGAAGAGGAGTTGCATGCCACGGCTTGTCTGCTGCGGGACTGGCCCGCGGCCGCCGAGCGCGCAGCCCAGGCGGTGAAGCTCGCGCCTGAAATTGGGCCTTTGAAAGCGGAACGCGCCTTGGTCGATGTCTGGCGGAGCGGCGACTTGGTGCCGCTTCAGAGATTTTTTGCGGCGGTTCCAGGCTATGGTGACTCGGAGGGTAATCTTGCCTGGCAACGCTGGGATGCCGCCATGATCGGCCGCAAGTTTCAGGAGGCCGAGGCCGCGTTGGGCCACTTTCCTTTCGAGACGCTGCCATCGGTATTGGGCGCGCCGATTCCCAAAAGCTATCTCGTAGGCTGCATCTCGTTGGC
>DATBDG010000076.1:0-2278 GCA_036270055.1 Chthoniobacterales bacterium | reverse complement strand
TCGAAGGCTGGGGCGCGATTTATCTGCGCGATCAGATTGGCATTCATCAGGTGCACAGCCGGCGCGCGAGCAGCAGCGTGCCGGTCGATCATGTCGGGCGCGACGGCGCCGTTCGCTTTTACTTTGGCGAGGATCGCACCGCCGAGATGCTGCTCTTCAAGTATGCCGGCCAGCCCTGACCCGAAGCAGACGGAGACCGTTGAGGACCACGACCACGGTACTGCCTTCGTGTCCAACCACGCCAAGCGAGAGCTTGATCTTTTGCGCCAGCGCAAAGGTCACGAGGACGACGACGGTGCCTAACGACACGACAAGATTCTGCCGGATGATCCGCCGGGCACGCCGGCTCAGGCGCAGCGCGGTCGGCACATTTTCGATCCGGTCGTGCATCAGGATCACATCCGCCTGGGCGAGGGCCGCGTCCGAACCGCGCGCCCCCATCCCGAAGCCGACATCGGCCGCGATCAGGCTCGGGGCGTCGTTGATTCCGTCGCCGACCATCGCGACCGTTTTCCCTTCCTGCCGCCAACGATGGATCCATTGCAGCTTTTCGTTGGGCGTGAGATCGGCATGCACTTCCTCGATCCCGGCGGCCTGCGCCACCATCTCCGCGGCCGAGGCGCGGTCGCCCGAGACGAGCGCGACCGAGTTGCCTTCGTGTTTGAGCGTTGCGATGACCGCGGGAGTATCCGGCCGGAGCCGGTCGCGCAGGTAAACCACCCCAAGCAACGCCTTGTTTGCGACCCACACTTCCGCCTCCGCGCCACTGGCGGGAAAAGAAGTGACATCGAAACCGCGCTCCTCCATCAGGCGCCGGCTGCCCAGCGCGACGAGGTCCGAGCCGACTCGCGCTTCCATTCCGGAGCCGGGAATGTTTGTCACATCCCGCGATTCCATGGGCGCGAGGCCACGCCGTTCCGCCTCCAGCACGACCGCGCGCGAGAGGGGATGGGTCGAGTTCTGCGCGACGGTCGCGGCCGTCCTGAGCGTTTCTTCGGCCGTCGTTAGGCCGGCGGTTTCGATCCGCGCCACTTCCAGCTCGCCCGTCGTCAGGGTCCCGGTTTTGTCGAAGGCGAAATGATTCACGCCGGCAAGCGTTTCCACCGCCACTCCCCCGCGAAAGAGAATGCCGTTGCGCGCCCCGGCCGCGATCGCCACGAGGATGGCAGATGGGATCGAGAGCACGAGAGCGCAGGGCGAGGCGACGACGAGCAGCGTCATCATGTGATAGACAGCGCGCGCGAAGGGCTCGCGGCTCCAGAAAAACAGCCAGCCGAAAAAAAGCATGCTGCCCGCGAGAATCGCGACCGTGTAATAGCGCGAAAATGTGTCGGTGAAACGTTGCGCCGGCGCCTTTTGTTCGCGCGCGCTCTCGATCAACTCGATGATCCGCTGGACCGCGCTTTCGCTGGGGAGGCGTCGCACTCGCACGACCGCACGTCCTTCCAGATTCATCGTTCCGCCGCTCACCTGGTCGCCGACTCGTTTGGAGACGGGCAACGCTTCGCCGGTCAGAGCGGATTCATCCGCCGAGGTGGCGCCTTCGGTTACCTCGCCGTCGACTGGGAATAACTCGCCCGGTTTGACCAGCAGCTCATCGTCCACCCCTAACGAGTCAGTCGGCACTTCGACCCACTCGCCGTGCTCGCGCCGGCAGGCGGTCTCGGGCGCTGCTTTGAGGAGCGATCCGATCGTCTGTTCGGTGCGATAATTGGCAAAGCGTTCGAGCGCGTTGCTGAGTGAGAAAAGAACAAGCAGGGTCGCTCCTTCGAGCCAGGCTCCGATCCCGGCCGCCCCGAGCGCGACCACGATCATGAGGAGGTTGATATTGAATTGCCCGCGGCGCAGTTCGCCCGCCAGATCGATGGAGGCAAACCAGCCGCCGCTGAGATAAGCGGCCATGAAGAGCGGCAAAGTTGCCAGTGCCGGTGGACCGAATTTCGGCAGGAGAAAGCCGCCCAGCGTGCAAAACCCGCAGATGACTGCGAACCCCAGCATGACGCGATGTCGCGGCTGGTTCGTCACGGCTCGTGGCGGGCGAATTCTCCGTCTCCTTGCGACCGAGCGGTCAAGGCGGCGAAGGATCTGGCTGGCCGTGGGCCCGCAGGAGCTGGACGCGTGCGTTCTGCAGGCGCTCGATCATGACCAGGCTCATCCGCTTGAAAAGCTCGTAGCCTAACGACGGCTCGCGCTCGCAGTATTCCCGCAGGATCGTGCCGTAGAAAAAGATCGCTTCCGTCGGCCTGGTCGCGCGGGCGTCGAAATGCCAGACGTAAGG
>DATBDG010000075.1:0-26430 GCA_036270055.1 Chthoniobacterales bacterium | reverse complement strand
TCCAATCCTTTGCGGAGACATATGAAAAACTCCTGGTTGCCGTCGGTGCCGGCGATGACCGAGGGAACGAGGCCCCTCACCCTTGCGCCGATGGTCCCGGCGAAGGTGGCAACCTTCTGCTGTGCCTTTTCGTGCAACTCGACCGAGCGCACGATCCCGCCGCGCCCCACGTCCTCGCGCCCAAGCTCGAACTGCGGTTTGATGAGGGCGAGCGTCACGCCTTCTGGAGTTAGCAATTGCAGGGCGTTCGGCAAGATCAAAGTCAGCGAGATAAAGGAAACGTCGATCACACAAATGTCGATCGGCTCCGGGATCTGGGCAGCGGAAAGGCTGCGGGCGTTTGTTTTCTCGAGGGTAAAGACCCGGGGATCGTCCCGAATTTTCCACGCGAGCTGGCCGTGCCCGACGTCAACCGCGTAGACCTTGCGTGCGCCATGTTGGAGCAGGCAATCGGTGAACCCGCCGGTCGAAGCGCCAATGTCGAGCGCGGTCTTGTCGGCACAATCGATCGCGAAATGCGCAAGCGCGCCCTCCAGCTTCAATCCACCGCGGCCGACGTAGCGCGGCGGCGCCGCTACCGCCACCTCATGCCGGTCTAGAACGCTATCCGACGGCTTGAGCGCAATCTGGCCATTGACGCGCACTTCACCGGCCATGATGGCTGATTGGGCCTGTTTGCGGCTGGCAAAAAAGCCGCGTTGGACGAGCGCCTGATCGAGTCGCACACCTTTCGCCATGGCCATTAGGAAGCCGCGGAAGCCACGTCTGTTTTACAAGTAATAACATTCTGAACCGCTTCTTTTAGAATAGTTAAAGATTTTTGGACCTGAGCCGTGGAGATGACGAGAGGTGGCATCAAAATCACGGTGTTTCGGATGTGGCGTGTGAGCAGGCCTCGCTCCCGTGAGTCCTGGCAAACGCGCGCCGCGAGCGTGGACTCTCCCTGGAGATCGAAGGCCCCGATCATACCGCAGGAACGCGTGTCCGAGACCGCGGAAAGCTCACCTATTGCGGCCAAGCCTTCTCGAATCGCCTCGATTTTCGGCGGAAGCGTTTCCAGAGTTCGTTCGGTTCGAAAGATCTCGAGGCTGGCCAGGGCCGCCGCACAACCGAGAGCATTGCCGGTGTAGCTATGGCCGTAGAACATGGTTGCGGCCGGATCAGAGCGCAAAAAAGGCTCAAACACTTTATTAGAAACGAGCGTAAGAGCCAAAGGCAAATAGCCGCCGGTTAAACCTTTGGCAAAAACATAAAGATCGGGTTGAACGCTTTCATGCTCGCAGGCGAACATCTTGCCAGTTCGGCCAAACCCGGTCATGACCTCGTCCGCGATCAGGAGCGCGCCAGAGGCGTCGCACCATTCCCGAAGCTGCTGGAGGGTGCCTGGCGGCCAGATTTTCATCCCAGCTGCGCCTTGGATGATCGGCTCGATCGCCACCGCGGCGATTTTGTCCTGTTCAGGCAGAGCCGCCAGCTGCTCGCAGTCCCCCACCCTTTCGACCGGAAACTGGAATCCACTGATGCCGGCGCCGAACATCGTGCCCGCGCCCAGGCTGGCCGCCCCGGCGGTGTCGCCGTGGTAGGCATCGCGAAAGGCGACGAAGGTCCGGCGGTCGGAGCCTTGCAGCCGCCAATATTGGCTGACGATCCGCATGGCCGCTTCCATCCCGGTCGAGCCGTCGTCGGAGTAAAAGACGCGGCCGAACTTTTCCTCGGGGAACAGGCTCACGATCGCACGCGCCAACTGGATCGCCGGCGGGTTGGTCGTACCGAGGAACGACGTGTGCGCGACGCGCCCGAGTTGCTCGCCGATGGCGGCGTTGATCCGAGGGTGATTGTGCCCGTGGATATTCGTCCAGATCGAGGAGTTGCCGTCGATGTACTCCCGCCCGCGGCTGTCGCGCACAATCGCGCCTTCGCCGCTGACGAGAACGATCGGTTCGTGCTCGGGTGCGCACCACTCCGCCATCGAAGTGAAGGGATGCCAGACGTAACGCTTGTCGTCGGCCACCAACCGCTCGGTGTCCCAGCTATCCATCGCGGGTTTGATCGCGCAACATCTTGTCGACCGCCGCGAAGTCCTCCGCCGAGGCGCGCCGGCGCTGATATTTGCGGAAAATTATTTCGCGCAACTCGCGCAGATCATCGAGCGGCGGGATGTCGTAATAGGTCCAGTCGTCTTCGTCGTGAAACTTTGCCTGGAATTTCCAATTGCCGCCAAATTTGGTCACGCGCACCTCGCGCTTGCGTCCATCCTCGTCGCGCGAGGTCCATATGTGTTGACTGCGCATGGCGTCGGTTCCTTACATTAGCATCCTTGAAAGACGCGGCCAGACTCCTCCTCTATCTCGCCGGTGTCGTCCTGCTCGGCGCGCTCCTTGCGCCGCTGCTCTTCTCGAGCGGGCAACTGCTCGCGACCCACGGAATTTTGCCCGGGCTCGCGCGCTACGATTTTGAAAGCTACTTCCATCGCGCGCTGCTCGTTGCGGCGGTCGTTTTGCTTTGGCCCCTCCTGCTCGTGCTCCGGGTGCGCGGCTGGCGCGATCTCAGTTTGGAGAAAAATTCTCGCGCCGGAGCGGATCTCCTCGCTGGTTTCCTGATTGCCGCCATCCCCCTCTTCTGCTGCGGCGCAGTCCTTGTCGCGCTCCAGATTTATTCGCTGCGACACGCCTTTCTCTGGCCCAAAATGCCGGGGGTGCTCTTCGCCGCCAGCGTCGTGCCGATTCTGGAGGAGCTGTTGTTCCGCGGCTTCATTCTCGGGGTCTTGCTCCGCAGTTTTTCGCGGCTCGGCGCGATCGTTTTTACCTCTGCGCTTTTTTCCATCATCCATTTTTTGAAAGCGCCGGAACTGACCACGCCTAACGACTCGGTCGATTGGTCCTCTGGCTTCATCTCGGTCGCTCATTCCTTCTGGCAATTCGGCGATCCCGTTTTGCTCGCCGCCGGCTTTCTCACTCTCTTTGTCATCGGCTGCATCCTGGCCGACGCGCGCCTTCGCACCCGCTCGCTCTGGCTCGCGATCGGGCTCCACGCCGGCTGGATTTTTGCCAACGGCACCTTCAGCAAAGCGGCTCACCGCGAAGCGCTCGCCCTCCCCTGGATCGGGAAAGACTTGCTCGTCGGAATCGCGCCTCTTACGATTGCGCTCGCCAGCTGGCTCCTCGTGCTCGGCTGGATAAAATATGCCGAGGCGCGCGCTCCCCAATCCGTTTCGCGGACTCGTTAGTCTGTTTTATCCCGCCTATTGCGCCCTCTGCTTGGTGCCGGTCGAGCAGGATGAAACTCTCTGCCCTTCGTGCTTCGCAACCGCGCCGCGGATTCTGGCGCCTTTCTGCGCGAAATGTTCGCAACCCTTTCCCGGCGCGATCACCGATTCGTTCACCTGCGCGAATTGCGAGGATCGGGTGCTGCATTTCGACGCCGCCGTCTCCGCCTTTCGCAGCCGCGGCGTGGTGCGCAAAATGATGCACGATTTTAAATACGGGCGCCAACTTCACCTCCGCCATCTCCTCGGGCACTGGCTGGCTGAGACGATGGACGATCCGCGGCTCGCCGGCCGGCACTTCGATTTCATTGTCCCGGTCCCCTTGCATCCGGCGCGAAAACGCGAGCGTGGCTTCAACCAGGCCGAGCTGCTCGCGCTCGAATTGGAGCGGGCGTCGCGGATTCCGCTCCAGAATCTCCTCCGGCGGACCCGCTACACCACCACGCAGACGCAGTTCGATCGCAGCGAACGAATGGAAAATCTGCGGGGCGCGTTTCGTTTACGGCGCGGCTGCAACGTGCAAGGTTTGCGAATGCTGTTGGTTGACGATGTGCTCACGACCGGCTCGACTTTGAGCGAATGCGCCGCGGTTTTGAAAAAAGCCGGGGCGCTTTCCGTGCATGCCGCGACCGCTGCCCGGGGTTAGACGACATGGCCATTTTCAAAAAGCCAGCGCTCAAAACCGAGAACCGCAAGAAACGCGATATCCCGCAGGGCCTTTGGCAAAAATGCCCGGGCTGCGGCGAAGTCGTGCACGAGATCGAGCTGAACGAGAACGATCGCGTCTGTCCGCGCTGCGATTATCACTTCACCCTCTCGGCCCGCGACCGGATCGCGAACCTCTGCGATCCCGACACCTTCGTCGAGCTCGACGCCGGCCTGACCTCGATCGACACCCTCAAGTTCCAGGGAATGGCGAGCTACAAGGATCGCCTGCGCAAATACCAGGACAGCACCGGCCTGATCGACGCCGTCCTCAGCGGGCACGCTCTCATCGAAGGCTACAAGGTCGCAATCGCGGTCATGGATTTCAGTTTTCTCGCCGCCACCATGGGATCGGTCGTGGGCGAGCGCATCACGCGTGCGATCGAGTTCGGAACCGCCCATCGCGCCGGTGTCATCATCGTCTCGGCGTCGGGGGGGGCGCGCATGTACGAGGGAATGCTCAGCCTCATGCAGATGGCGAAAACGAGCGGCGCGCTGGCCTTGCACGCCGAGGCGAGACTCCCTTTCATTTCCGTCCTGACCAATCCCACGACCGCCGGGGTGATGGCCAGCTTCGCGTCGTTAGGCGATGTCATCATGGCGGAGCCGAAAGCGATGGTCGGCTTCGCCGGACCGCGCGTAATCAAGGAAACGACTCACCAGGATTTGCCGGAGCGATTTCAGACGGCCGAGTTTCTCGAGGAGCACGGGTTGATCGATCTGATCGTGCACCGCCGGGCTTTGCGCGGGCAGATCGCGCAACTCCTGGCCTACTTCTTCGCCACGCATTGAAAGTGGGAGAGGCTTTCGGGCCGCGATCTGCCTACCAGGAAGCGCTCGCCTGGCTTTTCGGGACCCAGCGTTTCGGGATCAAGCTCGGACTCGAAAACATCCGCCGCCTCTTCGCCGCCCTCGAAGTGCCCGCGCCTAACGAGCAAATCATTCACGTCGCCGGCACGAACGGCAAAGGCTCCGTCTGCGCGTTGCTCGACTCGATTTGCCGCGCCGCCGGTTATCGCACCGGGCTTTTCACTTCACCTCACCTCGTCTCGTTTCGCGAGCGGGTGCAGGTCAATGGCGAATTGATCTCGGAGGATGCAGCGACCTCTGGCCTGACGAAGATCCGGAAGCTGGTCGCGGACTGGGAGCCGCATCCAACCTTTTTCGAAATCGTGACCGCGCTCGCGCTCGACCATTTCCGCAACCGCGAGGTCGAGATTGTCGTGCTCGAAACCGGGATGGGCGGCCGACTCGATGCGACCAACGCGACCCAGCCCGTCGTCACCGTCCTCACCCCCATCGCCTACGACCACCAAAAATGGCTCGGCCACAGCCTGACGGAAATCGCCTTCGAAAAAGCCGGCATCATCAAGCCGGGCATACCGGTTGTCTTCGCCCGGCAAAGCGAGGAGGCCGCCGCCGTGATTCAGAAACGGGCCGAGGAATGTGGAGCGCCCTTCGATGTCGTTAGGCAGCCGTTCGATCGCTACCCGATCGCGCTCCACGGCGCGCACCAAAAAGAAAATGCCGCCCTCGCCATCTCCGCCCTCCACACCGCGGGCATCGCGGTCAACGAGGCGGCGATCGAGCGCGGGCTGGCGAGCGTGCAATGGCCGGCGCGTTTTCAGCGCTGGGATAGTCGGACGGTAATCGATGGTGCGCATAACCCGGCAGCGGCGCGCACTCTGGCGGAAACCTGGCGGCAGGTTTTTGGCGATCGGCGCGCCACCATCCTGCTCGCGATTCTGCGCGAGAAGGACGTGGCGGGCATTTGCGCTGCGCTCGAACCGATCGCGCAACGTATCCTGCTCCCATCGATTCAGAGCGCGCGCGCGATCCCGCGGGAGGAGTTGCAGCGGGCGACCTGCGATCAGCTTCCCGGTCTGCCGGTCTCCATCTTTCCATCGCTGGGCGCGGCATGGGAGGAGGCGCGACTTGACCCAGCCTTGATCCTGATTTGCGGTTCGTTGCACTTCGCCGGTGAAGCGCTCGCCTTTTTGCAGGGAATGCCGGCCGCCTTCGAGGAATGTCTGCAGTGAACTGGGTGTAACGTGGTTCTCTCGCTCTGCCAGACAAGAATGCGAGCGCCAGAGTCGGGCGGCGAACGAGCGCTGAACGCTCATCAGATTACGAGCGACGCGTTCACTGCACGCCGATGCGCAATTCACCGCTAAAAAAACGCAATCGACCGGCAGCAGCCGACCCGCGCCTGTCCTAGCCTGAGAGGGTGAAAGCAATGACGGCGACGGCCAGCTACGTTGATCTGTCGCCTTCTTCCGCGGCCGGGACACGCCGCTGGCTGCGCCCGATCCTAATCTCCGGCGCTCTCCTTTCGATCTTTTGCGTACTCGGCGTCCTCATCTGGCAGGGCGTGACGGCCCACGGCGCACCCGACCCGGAGCATCCGAGCACGAGCCCGGCGGTGGCGTTTCTCGACATCGGCGTGCTCGTTTTCCGCGAAGGGCTGGAATGCATCCTCGTCCTCGCGGCGCTCACCGCCAGCATGACGGGTAGCCGCGCGGTGCATCGACGCCCGGTCGCGCTCGGCGCCGGGCTCGGTTTCGTCGCGACCGGCATCACCTGGCTGATTGCGGTGACGATCATGAAGCAATTGATCGACAACGTGCCGGCGCTCGATCTTCAGGCCGCGACCGGCTTGCTCGCGGTCGTGGTGCTGGTTGTGATCATGAACTGGTTCTTCCACAAAATTTATTGGGGCGGCTGGATCCGGGCGCACAACCGCCGCAAAAAGACGCTTCTGGAAAACGCGACCCTCGATCTCGGATCGCGGCGTCGACTTCTGTGGGGACTTATCCTGCTCGGCTTTACCTCGATGTATCGCGAAGGATTTGAGGTCGTGCTTTTCCTGCAAAGTTATCGGCTAAAATTTGGCAACGCAGTAGTCTTGGAAGGGGCGCTCGTGGGGCTCATCCTTTCCGGGATGGTGGCGGTGCTCACCTTTGGTCTGCAAAAGCGGCTGCCTTATCGGCGGATGCTGATCACGACCGGCATTTTGCTCGGCGGCGTCCTGCTCGTGATGGTGGGCGAACAAGCGCAGGAGATGCAACTCGCGCATTGGATTTCGACCACGCCTGTTCCCGCGCTCGAGCCGTATCTGCGACCGTGGATGGGGATGTGGTTCGCGGTTTTCCCGACGGTGGAAACGCTCGTCGCTCAGGCGATCGCCGCCTTGCTCGTCATCGGTTCGTATTACGCGGCGCGGCGGATGGGTTGCGAAGCGGCCGCGACGACCGCGGCGCTGCCGAGGAAGAGATTGCTCGCGCGGTAACCTGGCGCTGGCCGCCGAAGAGAAAATCGAAAGCCGGCCAGGCAGTCGCGAAGAGCAGACTAACGAGAAGCGCATTCGCGCCGAGGCCGGCCAGGCTCAGGCCAAGGTTCTCGAAGAAGAGGAACCCAAGCGGAGCGAGAAGGAGCATCACCAGCACCGCGGAAAGCATCCCCCACCCTGCGCGACCAACGGGTCCGTCGGCCGGCAGACCAAGGAGCAGACTTCCCGCCCCGAGCAGAGCCGGCCATTGCAAGACGTAGCTCGCGCCCGGCAGGAAGTAGAGAACGACCATGGCGAGGAGCGCGGTGACGAGGAGCATTCCCGCAGCAAGGTTGGGAGCGCCGAGTCTCGCGCTGAGCCGGCGCAGAATCAGGCCGCCGCTGAGAAAGCCGAGGCCGAGGAGAGCGAGGAAGAGGAGGAGGTTCCCAAACGTATCGCCTTCGCCTAACGAATTCCCAAGAACCGGTCGGAGCGCGCTCCAGGGCAGCAGGATTCCGGCACTGACGAAAAGCAGGAGGATGAAGAACGCGCCGAGACTTGCGAAGCTCATCCTCGGGCGGACCTCGCGTCGTCCGAGCCGGCAAGCCAGGAGAAGCGGCGCGAAAGTGGTCGCGGCCAGGGCCCATCCAACCCAGCGCGGATAAACGATGAGCCGCTGTCCGATCCAGTTGAAATAAGTGACGTCCGGCGCGCGCACCTCCATGAGGGGGAGCGCGCCGAAGTGCCAGACGAGACCGAGGACGTTCGCGCCCATTTGTTGCACGGTGCGCGGGTCGAGGTTCGCGATCGTGTCGTTAGGCGAATGGTAGTTTCGATCCGTTTCGGTAAAGGCGAAATTGAAGGCGTCGACTCCGGTCTTCTTCAGCTCGGTCAGATCGGTGTCGTTAGGCATGAACTGGTAGGCCGTGTCCATGAGGGAGGAGGCGAGCGGGTAAGGCGCAGCGCGGGCAAGGTCGCGAATGAGCCGGCCGTTGCCCTCGCTCGTCTCAAACATCAGGACCGGCCCGGAGCTGCCGCGCGCTTCGAGATTCACCAGCACCCCGACGCGCTGGGCAAGATCGGGATGAGCGACGACAAATCCGGCCGCCCCGAGCAAACCCGCTTCTTCGCCATCGGTCAGCAGGATGAGGAGATCGTTCTGCAACGGTGGGCCGGCCCGCACGGCGCGGAGCACTTCCAGAATCGTGCTGACGCCGGCGCCATCGTCCCCCGCGCCCGGTCCGGCCGGAACGGAATCGTAATGGGCCACGAGCATGACGGCGCGGTGATTGTGGACGCCGGGCAGTCGCGCCACGATGTCCTGGACCTCTCCTTGCCTAACGACTCCGCGGTGAAGATGCCGCCCGATCAGTTTTTCGACCTCCACCTCCGCACCGAGACGGCGGAGGGTGGCGACAAGATAAAGACGCACCCGCTCATTCGCGGCGGAGCCGGTCGGATGCGGCTCGGTCGCGAAGTGAGCCAGAGAAGAAATGGCGCGCGCGGCCGAGAATTGCGCGGGAGGAGCGGAGAGGCCGAGCGCGGCAGGCGGGCGCGTCTCGTAGATCCCGAGCGCCGCCACGAGGAGGAGGACGAGGCAAAAGGTAAGGCGCAGGATCAAACCGTCGGTTCCGGTTCAATCTCGATGCGCGGGAAAAGCGGCACCGGTTTCCCGACGACGTGACGATCGGGCAGTCGCCCCCACTCCGCGTCGGCTAAAGAGAAGCGCTCTTCCTTTCCGCTCAGATCCGGCTGCCAATTCAACTGGTCGAAAATGCCGTGCGCGGCCCCGGGAAGGACCGGAGAGATGAGGATGGCGATAATGCGGAGCGATTCGGCGAGCCAATAAAGGAGGGCATCGAGGGCTGCGCGCTGGGCGGGATCCTTCGCCAGCGCCCACGGCTTCTGCGAGTCGATGCGCTCGTTGCAAAAGGTCGCCAGCTGCAACGCCTGGTTCAGACCCTGATGGATGAAATGCGCCGCCATCGCGGCCGCGTATTCCTCGCGAATGTCGATCGATTCCGCACCCGACCTGGTCAGTTTTCCATCGGCGAACTTCCAGGTCATGTTCAGGGTGCGATTGAGGAGGTTGCCGAGCGAGTTTGCCAGTTCGGAGTTGTAGCGCGAGACGAGCCTCTCCTCCGAGAAATCGGCATCCTTGCCGCTTGTGATGTCGGCCATGAGGTAATAGCGAAGCGCACCCGGGCTGTATTTCTCGACCAGCGCAAGAGGATCGACGACGTTGCCTAACGATTTGCTCATCTTGGCGCCGCTCATGTTCCACCAGCCGTGGACGATGAAGCGCGGCATCTGTTCATCGGGAAAACCGAGGGCGTGGAGCATGATCGGCCAGTAGATGCCGTGCGCCGGAATGAGAATGTCTTTCCCGATAATATGGAGGGCCGGCCACTTTTCCTGGAAGGAAGAAGGCTGAAGGAAGAAGGAAGAAATCGTGGGGTCGTAGCCGACGAAGCTGATGTAGTTCGTTAGGGCATCGAACCAGACGAAGTTGACGTAGTCGGAGTCGAAGGGCAGCTCGATGCCCCAACTCAGGCGTGACTTCGGGCGCGAGATGCAGAGGTCGCCGCTCAGTTTTTCAACGGCGTTGATCAGCTCGGTCTGGCGGAAGTCGGGCGTGACACAATCGGGATGGGTTCGGAGATAACCGAGGAGCCACTCTTTGTGTTGCGCGAGCCGGAAGTAATAATTTTCCTCGACGCGATGCTCGACCAGGCCCCACTCGGGGCCGAACTCACCGTCCGGGCCGCGCTCTTTGTCGGTCAGGAATTGTTCCTGGCGGATGCTGTAGTAGCCCTCCTGCTTGTCTTTGTAGATCTGGCCTTCGCCGTAAAGGCGCTGGAGCATTCCCTGGACGCAACGCTTGTGCAGCGGGTCGGTCGTGGCGGCCCAGATGTCGTAGCGGACCTCGAGTTTTTCCCAAAGTGCAATGAACTTCGCGGTGATCTCGTCGACAAATTGCTGCGGTGAGAGGCCTGTTTTCTCGGCCGATTGCTGCACTTTCTGGCCGTGTTGATCGACCCCGGTGAGAAAAAAGGCACTCTCGCCCGTGAGTCGGTGAAAACGCGCGCTGACGTCGGCCAATACCTTTTCGTAGGCGTGGCCGATGTGCGGCGCGCCATTGGTGTAGTCGATCGCAGTCGTGAGATAGAGCGGTTTCGGCATCGGGTTCGCAGATATTGCGGGCGCAGCGCGCACGACGCAACTGCGGTGAAGTTGGCACTTCTCGGATTGACGCTGACAGCGCGCCTGCTTCCGGGCTAAATCTGGGCGCATCTTGCGAACGATCAGCATACCTCTCCGGCGCGCGCTCGGCCTAACGATCGGGGCGGCGCTGCTCCTCGCGGGCTGCGATCGACCGGCTCCCGCGCCAACGCCCAATTCCTTTCCGATCCTGACTCCGCCGGCGCCGTCCGCCCCGCGCCTCAACGGCGCCAGAATCTTTGGGGCCCGGCCCGGTTCTCCTTTTCGTTTTCACGTTTCCGCGACGGGCGAGCGTCCGATGGAGTTTGCGGCCGAGAATTTACCCTCCGAACTGACGATCAATCGCGCGGATGGTCTGATCACGGGGACGCTGCGCAGCCGTGGCCGGCAGGTCGTTAGGCTGCGGGTCCGGAATCGCTTCGGGGCGGCGGAAAAGCCGTTCACGATTGTCGGCGGCGACACGATCGGGCTCACGCCGCCGATGGGTTGGAACAGTTGGAACTGCTGGGGACTGAAGGTGAGCGAGGAAAAAGTGCGGGCCGCAGCCCGCGCCCTGGCCGCGAGCGGACTGCGCGAGCACGGGTGGACATACGTCAACATCGACGATGGCTGGCAGGGGCCGCGGGGCGCGCCGTTGCAGGCGATCCAGCCGAACCCGAAATTCCCGCAAATCGAGGCCCTGGCTGCGGAGGTGCATGCGCTTGGGTTGAAGCTCGGCATCTACTCCACGCCGTGGCGAATCAGCTCCGGTCGCTACCGTGGTTCTTCCGCCGACCGGGCCGACGGGATGATCGAGCTTTCCGCCCGGATTAAGAAATTCCAATACCAAATTCCGAAGTTTCATTCCTGGTTCGAGAACTACGCCTGGCTCAAGCCGCTGGCGGAATGGAGACGAGAGAAGGCGCGGAAAGATTTCCAAAATCGCCTCAACCGTTTCGGCCGCTTTTCCTTCGTTAGGCAGGATGTGCGGCAATGGGCAGCCTGGGAGATCGATTACCTCAAATACGATTGGGTGCCGATCGATCTCGCGCACGTCGCGGAGATGAGCGACACGCTCGAGGCTTCGGGCCGCGACATTTTTTACAGCGTTTCGAATAACGCCAAGCGAACGCTCGCGCCCGAGCTGATGAAGCGGGCGAACGCCTGGCGGACCACGGTCGATATCGAAGACACGTGGGAGAGCGTGAGCAACATCGGCTTTTCGCGCGACCGCTGGGCGCCCTTTAACGGCCCCGGGCACTATAACGACCCCGACATGCTGGTGCTGGGCGAGACGCGCTGGCATCGAGGGAGCGGCTGCCGGCTGACGGCGGACGAGCAATATTCTCACATGAGTCTGTGGTGCCTCCTCTCCGGCCCGCTTTTGCTCGGATGCGATCTGGAGAAGCTCAATCCATTCACTCTCGGTCTGCTGACGAATGACGAGGTCCTCGCGCTCAATCAGGACTCGCTTTGCCGGCAGGCGACCTGCGTGGCGCGGGCGGGTATGGGACGCGTCTACGCCAAGCCGCTCGAGGATGGAACGTGGGGGGTCGGGCTTTTCAATCTCGGGACCAAGCCAGCCACGATCGCGGTGCAATGGTCGGATCTTGGCCTAACGAAGCCGCAGGGGGTGCGCGATCTCTGGCGACAAAAGGATCTGGGGGTTTTTACCGATCGCTTTGCCAGCCCGGTCGCGCCGAACGGGGTCAGGCTGATTCGAGTAGGGACCTCGAGTCGTTAGTCACATTCCCCGGCTAGCCATGCCGCGAGGCCCGCTCCGGCCAGGGCCGCCAGGCCGCCGAGGAACAGCCCGCGATTGCGGATCGCCCAAAGCTCCGGGCTGGAGTTTGTGGCCCGCGCGTCGAACGATCCATGGGCTCCGTGATCCTTTTCGGCGTCGACTGGTTCCCACAAATTGAAGGCACGGTCGGGATCGGCGTGGCCGTTGTGCTGCTGTGCGCTGTAGCCAGTCCGGCCAAGATACCAATCGAGAAATCCCGGTATGAGGCGATTGGCCCAAACCGCTTTCACGGTCGGCAGACCGACGAGCATCTCGCGTTGCGGATGATGCGACGCGTAGAGAATGGCGCGCGCCGCAACTTCCGGCTGGAAGATGGGGGGAACCGGCTGCGGTTTGCGCGGCAGCCGGCTTTTTACCCAGCTGAATTGCGGAGTGTTGAGCGCTGGCATTTGCACCATGCAGGCCTGCACGTGGCTGCCATCATGAATCAGTTCGCAGCGGAGCGAATCCATGAAACCCTGAATGGCGTGCTTCGCCGCGCAATAGGCGGCCTGGAGTGGAATCCCACGATAGGCAAGCGCAGAGCCGACCTGAATGATGACCCCGCGATCGCGGGGCAACATGCGGCGCAGGGCCGCGAGCGTTCCATGAACGTAGCCCAGGTAGGTCACTTCGGTGACGCGCTTGAATTCTTCCGCTGTCATTTCCTTGATCGGCGAAAAGACAGAGGTCATCGCGACGTTTACCCAGACGTCGATTGGCCCGAAATGTTTGTCGACTTCTTGCGCGGCGGCCTCGACCTGCTGCGCATCAGCAACATCGGTCGGGAGCGCGATGGCTTCACCGCCCAATCGCACGACATCACTTTTGGCGCCCTCAAGACCTGCCTTGCCGCGCGCGATGAGTCCGATGCGCGCACCTTCACGCGCGAAAGCCTGCACGGTCGCACGTCCGACCCCAGCGGAGGCGCCGGTGATGACGACGGTCCGCTTATTATTTGCATTGTTCACACAGCGGAATCGCAAAAGCGGAGTGATGTAGACGCCTCGCTATGGGAGGCGTGGGGGTCAACGAGGCTCCCGGATGGGTCGCGCGATCGTGAGCGCAGGCTCGCGTTCGCAGAGCGCAATCTCCAGAGGAAGAGCGTTAGAGCCCGAGCTTTTGGAATGTTTCGTCGACGTGCCGGAAATGGACGTCGAGCGAACACAGAGCGTCGATCTCGTTAGGCGAGAGAAGGGCTGTGATCTGCGGCTCCTCTTTCGCGTTCTCGGCGAATGATTTCTCACCCTGCCAGGTTTTCATGGCGGCACGCTGGACCGCTTCGTAGGCGGTCTGGCGATTGGCCCCGGCGCGGGTGAGGGCGAGAAGGATCGATTGGCTGAAGTAAAGCCCTTTCGTTAGGCCAAGGTTGCGTTCCATGTTTTCGGGATAAACCTGGAGCTTCTCGATCAGGTCGCGCAGTTTCACCAGCATGTAATCGAGGAGCGTGCAGGAATCCGGCAGAATGATGCGCTCGGCGCTGGAATGGCTGATGTCGCGCTCGTGCCAAAGGGCGACGTTCTCGAGCGCGGCGAGTGCGTTCCCTCTGATGACGCGAGCAAGACCGCTCAGGCGCTCCGCCGTGATCGGGTTGCGCTTGTGCGGCATGGCGGAGCTGCCTTTCTGGCCGGCGCTGAAAAATTCCTCCACTTCGAGCACTTCGGTTCGTTGCAGATGGCGCAGCTCGGTCGCCCAGCGGTCGATGCTGGAAGCGATCAGGGCGAGGGTGGTGGAAAATTCCGCATGCCGATCGCGCTGGATAACCTGGGTGGAAAGTTTGGCCGGCTCGAGCCCGAGCTTTTCGCAAACATAGCGCTCAATCCGCGGGTTGAGATGCGCGTGGGTGCCGACCGCGCCGCTCAGTTTGCCGATCCGGACCCGCTCGAGCGTCTGCGTGAGACGTTCTTCGGCACGGCCGAATTCGTCGAACATGAGCGCGAGCTTCAGCCCGAACGTGATCGGTTCGGCGTGAATGCCGTGGCTCCGCCCGATCATCGGCGTCATCTTGTAACGCCGGGCTTGGTCGCCGATCACGCGCCGCAATTCGCGGATGTCGGCGAGCAGAATGCCGCCCGCGGCCACGAGTTGAACGGCGAGGGTGGTGTCGAGAATATCGGAGGAAGTCAGACCCTGATGAATCCAGCGCGCGGCCGGGCCGACGGAGGAAGCGACGTTCTCGAGAAAGGCGATCACGTCGTGGTTGGTGCGTTTCTCGATCTCGTTGATCTCCGCGATGGAGAAGCGTGCCTTTTCCCGAATCTGCGCCGCATCGTCGCGCGGGATCTGGCCGAACTGTGCCATGGCTTCGCAGGCGAGGGTTTCGATTTCGAGCCAGATCTCGAATTTCCGCTGCTCCGACCAGAGCTCGCGCATCGGCGCGCGGGAATAACGCTCAATCACCGCACGAACATAGAAAGGGCGACGAACCCGGCAAAGCGATTCGTACAAAAAGAAACGCCGCACTGGCGGACCAACCGCCGGGGCGACGTTTCCCGTTCGTCCGTTACGATGAAATTTTTAGCAAACGCGGGCGCGATTAAAGCGACCGTTGCTTTGCACCCTCACTTGGCCGCTGCCGAGAAGATCAGCCACCGCGGCGACCGTCTCCTTGGTATTTTTGGTGCAGGAGCTGACGGCGAGAATCAGATCGCCGAGAGAAAGCTTGGGCCGGGTCTTGAGGATTTGGGTATTCTTTTTCATAAAACCAACGAGTCTTTGAGCAGGATGAGTGCCATTCCTCTGGTGTAGATGCTTTCCCCAGCTAAATGTTCAAAAAGAGCTGCTCAGGGGGCCCGGGACGCGCAAAGGTCCGGACACTTGTGTATCGATGCTGAACACCGCGGACTGACAGTCGACTATCGTGCCGGCGCGCCCTCCGTCCTAGTCCGTTTGGCCGAGAGACGCAGAACCAGAAGGTAAAGAATCGCCAGAACCGCTACGAACAAAACAATCCAATGCGACTGGGCCTTCATCAGGTGCATCAATCCATCCGGATTGCGAATCAGATCGGGCTGGGCCTCGTAGGCTTTGGCGCCGAGGTAGGTCAGAACTGCGCACCAGAGCGCTGAGCCAACGATCGTGACCAGGCTAAAAATCCAGAAACTCATCCGGACAATGCCGGCCGGGATGGAAATGAGATGCCGGATGACCGGGAGCAGCCGGGCAAAAAAGATGCCGCCTGCTTCGTAGCGCGCCAGCCAGATTTCGGCCCGCTCGAGTTTCTCCTGGCTGACGAAAAAGAACTTCCCGAAACGTAGGATGACGGCGCGGCCAAGCCAGCGCGAGACCCAGTAGGTGATGGCCGCGCCCAAATAGGAGCCGAAAGTGCCGGCCAGGATCACACCGGCGTAGCTGAGGTCGCCGCGGGCCGCAAGGAAGGCGGCGGGCGGAATGACAATCTCGCTCGGGACGGGAATGATCGAGCTCTCCATCGCCATCAGCGCGATGATTCCGAGGTAGCCGCCATTCAGCACCCAGCCAAACCAGATTTGGAGTAAATGATGCATTTGAGATTTTCGGGTTCCAGATTCGGGATTTCGGATTTAGCGTCGGCCGCGCCGGTAGTTGAAGCGCAAATCTGCAATCAGCAATTTTAATTCGTTCATGATTTATCGGCGCGTCCTTCGCTATTACCGGCCGTTTCTTGGGCCGACGGCGGTGGGGCTCATCCTCTCGCTCGCCGCGATCGGGGTGAATCTGCTCAAACCGTGGCCCTTCAAGTTCATCGTCGATCAGATTTTGCCTAACGATTCCGCCTTTCGCGCCACCCATCCGGATTGGCATCGCTACATTGCCCTGCTCTGTCTGGCGGTCGTTGGATTGCAGCTATTGTGGGGAGCTCTCAACCTCCTGACGAATTACATCTTCGTGAAAGTGGGATTGCAGGCCCTCCTCAAACTCCGGACCGACCTTTACGCCTACCTCCAATCGCTCTCGCTCAAATACCACGACGCGCGGCGCTCGGCCGATTCCAGTTTTCGTGTCGCCTACGATTCGCAGGCCATCCAGACGATCTACAACAAAGGGTTCACGAATATTTTCGGATCCGTCCTCACTCTCGTCGGCATCTTCGTCGTCATGCTGCGTCTCGACTGGCAGCTCACCCTCCTCTCGCTCGCGATTGTGCCTTTGATTGTCGGCGCGATCTATTTTTTCGCGCAAAGGATTCGGACCGAATCGACCTCGATCCAGGAGCGGGACAGCGCCCTCCTCACCCAGGCGCAGGAAGGGCTCAGCTCGATTCGGATGGTCACAGCTTTTGGGCGTGAAGACTTTGAGGTCTCGCAATTCCATCAGCGCGCAGAGCAAAGTCTGCTCGCCAATCTCCGTCTCACCCTGACGAATGTGAAGAGCGCCCTCGTTATCAGCACGCTGATGGGAATCGGGACCGCCGCGATGTATTACCTGGGCACCTTGCACGTCCTGGCCGGAACCCTGACGCTCGGGACGCTCCTCGTCTTCGTCCAGTATCTGGTCATGCTCTACCAGCCGCTGCAGGAACTCACCTACACCGCCTGGGCGATGGAAGGCGCAACCGCGGGGGCGAATCGCTGCTTTGAAGTGCTCGACCGCGAGGATGACGTGCGTGATTCGCCCAATGCCGTCGCCATTTCCGGCACGCGCGCGGCGATCGCTTTCGAAAGTGTGAGCTTTGGCTACAACGATCAAAGCCCGGTCTTGCACGAGATCGATTTGACGATTTCGCCTAACCAGATCGTCGCGCTCGTCGGCGGGACGGGCGCGGGCAAGAGCACGCTCCTGAGCCTGGTCCCGCGCTTTTACGATCCGGGCGCCGGAGTCGTTAGTCTGGATGGTCGCGACGTGCGCCAGATCACAAAGAAATCGCTTCGGGCGCAGATCGCGATCGTCCTGCAGGACACAATTCTTTTTTCCACGACCGTGCGCGAGAACATCGCCTATGGCCGGCCCGGCGCGAGCGAAGCGGAAATTCGGGAAGCGGCCCGACGGGCGCAGGCGGACGAATTCATTGCGCGTTTGCCTAACGGATACGAAAGCCCGGTCGGCGAGCGGGGCGGCCACCTCAGCGTTGGGCAACGGCAACGCATCGGAATCGCGCGCGCCTTTCTCAAAAACGCGCCCATCCTGCTCCTCGACGAGCCGACTTCCGCCCTCGATCCCACGACCGAAGCGGCGATCATGGAAACGATCAAGGAGCTGATGCACGGTCGCACCACCCTGATCGTGACTCATCGCCTCGCCACGATTCACAATGTCGATCAGATCGTCGTCCTCGAACATGGGCGGATCGTGGAGAGCGGGCGCGGCGCGGAGCTGGTGGCGAACGGCGGCGCTTATGCCAAACTCTACGCCGCCGGGAACTATCCGACCCAATGAGCAACGTCACGAGCGAGCGCCGGATCGAAGGCGATTGGTGGAAAGATCCGATCCCGCCTAACGTTCAATTCGGCGCCGGATTTTATTGCGAGACGGCGCAGATATTTCGCTTCCTGCGCAGCCAGTACAAGGACGCGGTCCGGCTGGGCGATTATGTCTCCTGTTATGCGGGCTGTTCGTTTGCGATCGGAAAAAACGGCCGCTGCAAAGTCGGAAATTTTACTCTTATGAATGGCGCCCTCGTGATGGCCGAAGAGCTGATTGAGATCGGCAACTACTGTCTCATTTCCTGGAACGTTGGGATCGCCGACTCCGATTTCCACCCGATCGATCCTGCGCAGCGCCACCAGGATGCGCTCGCCCTTGCGCCTTACTACAAGGATCGCCCGCCGCGCCCGCCGATTCGCACGGCACCGGTGCGGATCGCGGACAACGTCTGGATCGGGATGAACGCGGTTATCCTGAAGGGAGTGACGATCGGCGAGAATTCGGTCGTGGCGGCGGGCTCGGTGGTTTCGAAGAGCGTGGCGCCGAATACGGTTGTAGCTGGGAATCCGGCCGTGGTCGTAAAGGAACTCGCCGTCGGACAATGAACGCGGCCGAGGAAAACGCTCAGCGTTCAACGCTCAACGTCCAACCTGCAACGGAAGAGGCGAAAGCATCGCGCGGGCTCTCTTTCATTGAACGTTTAACGTTTTCCCCTCTTCCTTCTTCCACCCCATGAAACGCAAGCGCATCCTCGTCATGGGCTTCATGGGCTCGATGCCGATCGCCGGCGTCATCTGGCAGCACATCCATTACATCGTCGGTCTGCAACGCCTCGGGCATGATGTCTACTACATCGAAGATTCGGCCCGCATCCCCTATAACCCGCAAACCTTCGACACCAACAACGACTTCGTGTATGCGGCTACCGTTCTTGGCCAACTGGCGAACGAATTCGGTTTCGAGCATCGCTGGGCCTTCTGTGCCCGCTACCTCCCCGGGAAACCGACGGCCGGGTTGCGCCTGACGAAAATCCAGCAGCTCTATCGCGAAGCCGACGCCATCTTCAACGTCTGCGGGAGCCAGGAATTCAACGACGATCTGCTCAAGAGCGACAGTATTCTCTACATCGAGAGCGATCCGGGCGTGGAGCAGATCAAGGTCGATCAAGGCGTCCGATCGACGATCGAATATTTGAAGAAACATCGCACCCTTTTTACCTTCGGCGAAAATGTCGGGACCGACCGATTCCCAGTGCCGTTGCATGAACTCAAATGGCTTCCGACCCGCCAACCGGTTGTGACCGATCTTTGGAAAACGATTCGACCGCCGGCTGCGACCGCCGTTTTCACCTCCATCGCCAACTGGTCGACGAGCGGCCTGAAAGACATCGAGTGGCGGGGCGAAAAATATCTCTGGAGCAAGTCGCGCGAATTCATTCGCTTCGTCGGCGCGCCCAAAAAATCCGACGAACCGTTCGAGCTCGCGACCGACATCAAGGACGCGAAAACGCAGCAAAAATTCCTGCGCAATGGCTGGCAGTTTCGTCCCCCGCACGAGATGAGCGTCGATTACTGGCAGTACCGCGAGTACATCCGGCGCTCGAAAGGCGAGTTCACAGTCGCGAAAGACCAATACGTTCGACTCCACACCGGCTGGTTCAGTGACCGGAGCGCCTGTTACCTCGCCGCCGGGCGTCCCGTCATCACTCAGGAAACGGGCTTCGCCAATCACTACGGCAACGAGGGCGGACTGTTCGCTTTCAAGTCGTTAGGCGAGATTGCCTCTGCCGTCCGCGAGATCAACTCCGACTACAAAAAACAGAGCCGCGCCGCCCGCGCCGTCGCCCGTGAAGTTTTCGAGGCGGAGAAGGTCGTGGGCCAGATCCTGGAACGCGCCGGGGTCTAGACGCTTCGCTTTGCGAAGCGCGGGGGTAAGGTGACTTTTGAGCAGCGATGCGCACACCCGTGTCGCCCACAGGGCGACATCCACAGAAGAGCCGCGTCCACCGCAAGTGAACGTTTTCCGCCTACGATCATCTAACGCTTCGATTGCCGTTTTACAGCCGCACGCTTCTGCTTGATCTTCCCGCTCTTTTCCTGATGCACCGATTTCGTTTTCTCATCTGCGCCCTCGCACTTTTCGCCGTGGCCGAGGCGCAGGGCCAGCCCAACGGCCAGATCCAGAGCAGCCTCGTCCGCATCACTTCGACCGAGGTCGAGCCCGATTATCGCGCCCCCTGGAATTCGGGGTCGATCGGCCGCGGCGTCGGGGCCGGTTTCGTGATCGACCACCAGCGCATCCTGACCAATGCCCACGTCGTGAGCAACAGCCGCTACCTCACGGTCGAGCGTGAAGGCGACCCGAACAAATATCCCGCCACCGTCCAATTCGTGGCGCACGATTGCGATCTCGCCCTCCTCCAGGTCGAGAACGCAAGTTTTTGGAAGAACATGAAGCCGCTCACTTTCGGCGGCATTCCAGGGCTCGAATCGGTCGTCTCCGCCTACGGTTATCCGATCGGCGGCGAACGCATGTCGGTCACAACCGGCATCGTCTCGCGGATCGACTTTAACCAGTACACCCACTCGGCGATCGATTCGCATCTCGCCGTCCAGATCAGCGCCCAGATCAATCCCGGCAACAGCGGTGGGCCGGTCCTGCAAAACGGCAAAGTCGTCGGCGTCGCCTTCCAAGGCTACAGCGGCGATATCGCGCAAGGCGTCGCCTACATGATCCCAACCCCCGTCATCCGGCGATTTCTGAAGGACATCGAGGATGGCCATTACGATCGCTACGTCGATCTCGGCATCACCTACAGCAAGTTGCAGAACCCGGCGCAGCGCCACTTTCTTGGATTAAAAGATGACGACCGCGGCGTGCTCGTCGGCACCGTCATCGACGCCGGGCCGTGCGGGAAATTGTTACAGGAGGGCGATGTCCTGCTCGCGATCGACGGCCATCCGATTGCGAGCGACGCCTTCGTTGAATACGAGGGCGAGCGGGTGCAAATGCCGGAAGTCGTGGAGCGGAAATTCAAGGGCGACACCGTCAAGCTCGAGCTCCTGCGCAACAAGCAGCCGATGAGCATCGATGTCACGCTGGGTTCCGTCTGGCCATACTTCATGCAGGGGCACAGCTACGACATCCGCCCGCGTTACGTCGTCTATGGCGGCCTTCTTTTTCAGCCCATGTCGCTCGACCTCCTTCAGGCCTATCGGATCAACGACCTGCGCGTCCGCCACTACTTCGATTACTTCGTCACCGATCAACTTTATCGCGAGCACCCCGAAGTCATCATCCTGACTAATATCCTGCCCGACCCAATCAATACTTACCTGATGCCATTCCGTTCCAGCATCGTCGACGAGATCAATGGGCAGAAAATTGGGACCCTCCAGGACCTGGCCCGTGCTTTCGAGCAACCGGCCGATCGCTTCGTCGTCAAGATGCTCGGGGATGGCCCACCGCTCGTCCTCGATCCGAAAAAAGTGGAGGAAGCGCGCGAGCGGATCAAAACACGCTACAACGTTCTGCAGGAACAAAACCTCGACGAGCAGCCGCCGGCCAAACCGCCCATCGCGGCCCAAAACAACAACTGATCATGCGTCCGATTATTTTTTCCCTGGTCGCGCTCCTCGCTCTCGCCCCGCTGGCGGAGGCGAAGAAGCAGCCGGTGGCGGTGAAAAGGCTGCCCCCATCCGCGCAGGGCGCGGTCCAGGCCAAGGAGGTGTCGTTAGTCCGGGTCAACGTCACCGGCCAGCCCTACGATTATTTTCGACCGTGGCAAAAGAAGCCGCCTTTTTCCAAACGCGCTCTCGGGGCGGTTTTGCCTCACGACCGCGTCCTTGTGACGGCCGACTTGGTCGCGAACCAGAATTACGTCGAGCTGGAAAGGGCCGAATCGGGCGAGAAAACCGCCGCCAACGTCGTGGTCGTCGATTACGAGGCCAACCTGGCCTTGCTCGAGCCTAACGACAAGAATTTCCTCAAGGGCCTCCAGCCCCTCCAGCTCGCGCTCGACACCGTCGTCGGCGATCGGCTCGCCGCCTGGCAATTGGAAGCGACCGGCGCCCTCGTCGTGACGGAAGGGATTGTGACTACCATCGGCATCACCCGTTACCCGGCCGATGTCGCCGATTTTCTCACCTACCGCCTCAGCATCCCGATGCAGTACCGCGACAACAGCTACACCGTGCCGCTGGTCAAAAACAACAAACTGGCCGCCCTCCTCCTGCGTTACGATCCACGCACGCAGGTGCTGGACGCGATTCCGGCCCCGATCATCGAGCACTTCCTGAAGGATGCGGCCGGCCCGAAGTATCACGGTTTCCCGTCGTTAGGCATCTCCTTTTTCCCGACGCGCGACCCGCAGCTGCGCGCCTACGCCGGGGAGAGCGATAAAAACGGCGGGGTTTACATCACCAGTGTCGAGCCCGGTCTGCCCGCGGCCAAAGCGGGTCTTCAGCCGGGTGATATCGTGACCGCTGTCGAAAATCACGAGATCGATCAAAACGGGAATTACGTCGACACGCTCTACGGCAAGATCGGCTTCGGCAATTTGCTCACCGCCAAGGCCTATGTCGGCGATTCCGTTGCGCTCCACGTTTTGCGTGCCGGTAAACCGCTCACCCTGAATGTGAAACTCGAGCATCGCTCGGAGGACGATTATGTCATCCCACCCTACAACATCGATGAACCACCCTCCTACTACGTGCTGGGCGGGCTCATTTTCCAGGAGCTGACCCGCCAGTATTTAAAGGAATGGGGCGCGAATTGGGAAAAGGACGCGCCCCAGGATTTCGTCTATCTCGACAAATTTCAGTCGGAACTTTTCCCGGAAGGAAAGCAGCGGGTCGTGATTTTGAGCCAGGTCCTGCCGGCTAACAGCACCATAGGCTACGACGACTTCAGCTATCTGCGGGTGAAAAAGGTGAACGGCCAAACCGTGGACTCGCTCGCCGACCTGGCCCAGGCGGTCAAGACGCCGGTCAACGGCTTCCATGTCATCGAGACGACTGACGACCCGAAGCAGCTCGAGCTCGATGCCTCCCAGGTCGCGGCCGAGGCGCAGGCCTTGCAGAAAAACTACGGCCTGCCGGCATTGCAACGCCTGGAGTGACTTTGCCCCTGGAGGTGCCTTGGGGCGCCATCTTCGACTGGGACGGCGTCATCATCGACTCCGCCGCGCTCCACGAACAGAGCTGGCATCGGCTCGCGCGCGAGCTCGGCACGACGATCGGGCCGGACAGTTTCATTCGCGGCTTCGGGATGAAGAGCGCGCGGATCATCGAGGAAATCCATCGCTGGTCGCACGACCCGACGGAAATCGCCCGCCTAACGAACCGAAAAGAAGCGCTTTACCGCGAGATCGTGGCCCAGAGCGACATCGCGCCCTTGCCCGGCGTGGTGGAATGGCTGCACCGGTTGGCGGAAGCGGGCGTCGCTTGTGCGGTCGCTTCCTCGACCCATCGCTTGAATATCGACGCCGTCCTTTCGCGCATCGGTTTGCAGGACGCCTTCCGCGCGATTGTGTCGGCGGAGGACGTGCTGCACGGCAAACCGAACCCGGAAGTTTTCCTAAAAGCGGCCGAGAAGCTGGCGCTCGCCGCAACCCGTTGCGTCGTCTTTGAAGATGCCCATGTCGGGATCGAGGCGGCGCACGCCGCCGGGATGAAGGTGGTGGCGGTCGCGAACACGCATCCCGCCGCGGAGCTCTCGGCGGCCGACCTTGTCGTTAGGCGGCTCGACCACCTTTCGATCGAGCAGGTGACGGCCCTGTAGACGCTTCGCGGTGCGAAGCGCGGGACAAAGCGCGACCAACCGCAGGGCTTTTTCGCGGGCGAAGACAACTCTCGCGCCTCCCACAGGGAGGCGTCCACAACAGCCGCCAACCCCGTTCCCTAATCCCCGAACGAAATCTCCGTGTCCCGCGCCGTCTCCACCATTTGGCTCGAGGGCTGGACGAGCCGTAAACGATTCACCGCTTCCGCGATCGGCACATGCTGCACTTGGTAATTTTGATAGCTCACCATCGAACCAAAGTGTCCTTCGTTGACCAACTGCACCGCCTTCACCCCGAAACGCGTCCCCAGGATTCGATCGAGCGTGGTTGGCGGACCGCCTCGCTGCAGGTGACCGAGCACACAACAACGCGTTTCCTTCCCCGTCCGCGCCGCCAGCTCCCGCGCCACGACTTCACCGATCCCGCCAAAGCGATATTCCCCCGCTTCCGTCCGATGCAGCACCTGCTGGCCATCCCGGGGCGTCGCGCCTTCCGCGGCCACGACGAGCGAGCTCAAGCTCCCCGCCGCCTCCCGCCGCTGGATGAAGTCGGCCAGTTTGTCGTAAGAAAAAGGGATTTCCGGAATCAAAATCGCATCCGCTCCTCCCGCGATCCCGCCGTGGAGCGCGATCCAACCGGCGTGCCGCCCCATCACTTCGAGCACCATGACGCGCTTGTGGCTCGTCGCGGTCGTGTGCAAACGATCGAGCGCATCGGCCACCGCCGCGACCGCGGAATCAAAACCGAAGGTCATGGCCGTCGCTTCCAGATCGTTATCGATCGTTTTCGGAACGCCGATGCAATTGATGCCCGCTTCCTGCAACTGGAGCGCGGTGTTCATCGAGCCGTCGCCCCCCACGATGATGAGCGCCTGTACCTTCAACCGATTGAGCACTCCCCGCGCCTCCTCGATCACCTCCGCCGCCACGACCGCGCGCTTGCCGCTCCCGACCTTGGCCACAAAATGTCCGCGATTGGTGGTGCCGATGATCGTTCCGCCTAACGGCATGATGCCGGAGGTCCGCGCCCGATCGAGCACGAGGTAATGTCCCGGTGGCAGCAGTCCTTCAAAGCCGTCTTTGAAACCGAGCACTTCCCAGCCCAGCTTCTCCGCCGCCAGCACGAGGCCACGGAGGACGGCGTTGAGGCCGGGGCAATCTCCCCCGCTCGTCAGGACACCGACCCGCGTTTTCATTACTCGTTAGGCTGGCCCAGCACCGTTTTCGCATCCATCGGGCGGCCGGCCGCCGCCCAGCGATCGTAAAGCGACCAGCCGCGGGCGAGGAGCGCCGCGCCCTCGCCGAAGCGATCGTTACTCCCGAGCACGACCACGATCAGGCGCCGCGGGGTGATGAGTGTTTTCTCGCCCTGTTGCACCACCTCCGAAGAGCGCGGGGCCGAGAGCACAAGGCAATCGCCCGCCCGCGCCGTGCTTCCGGTCTTGACTCCATCAATCTGGTCGCGGCCGAGCAACTCGTTCGTGTTGCGAAGGAGATAGCGCAACCGCCCGCTCCCCCGCCCAAACTCGATCTCGCGTTCCTTTTGCGAGACGTAAAAGCGGAAGCCGGCATTTTTCATCGCGTATCTCGTTAGGCGCGCGATGTCGGCAGCGGTCGAGTAGGGCTTCTCCTGCGCATCGATGCCGCTCGGGTTAAGGAAACGCGTCCGTTCCATCCCGAGATGGCGGGCGAGCGCGTTCATTTGCAGGACGAAATAATCAACCGCTGTCCCCCGGGCCGCTTCGCCGGTCGGCGGCAACTGCGCCTGCAGGGCGCGCCCGACGTGCTCAGCCAGGGTGTAGGCGGCGATGTTGTCGGATTGAACGAGCGCGGCGTAAAGCAGATCGCGCAGGGTGATCGTGTCGCCCGGCTGAAAGCCGATCGGGTTCGTGCTTGTCCCAACCAGCGCGGCTGGTGGAATCACCGCCACCTGGGCGAGATCGCCGCCCTGTTTCGCCGACCAATCGAGCACGACCATGGCGGTCGCGATCTTCGTCAAGCTGCCGACCTGGCGCTTCTTATCGGGCTGCGTTTTTTCCAGGATGTAACCCGTCTGGGCGTCAACCGTAACCGTCGCTTCCGCCGCCATCGACGACGCCGCAAACCCGGCCAGGAAGGCCGCCATAAGAACCAGGGAAAAAATCTTACGAAGGGAAATAATCACAGGCGCGGTCCAAACCGCTGCACGTTAACTGGACGCTCCCGCTTGGCAACCGCAATCCCAGGGCCGGTTAGCCTAACGACGAGCAATTGGCGAGGCGCCTTTGTCGTGACGGCTGTCCCCAACGGAACTTTTGCAACGCCTCAGGACCGAGGCGCGGAGGATCGCGCCCCGCCTAACGGAGACTGACCGAGGCGCGCGCACCGTAGCGGAACGGATCGGGGCTGAGAACGAGGAGGACGCGCTCGGCGGCGTTGCGCAGATCAAATGGCGTCGCCCTGCCCAGACCGCTGGCGCGGATCGAGCCCAGCTTGCCTTGCAGGTGGCTGCCGCCCGCCATGTCAAATTCGTAGATCACGCGATGAGTTGCGACATCGCTCACCCGCACGTGCAGGGCGAGAAAGGAACGGCCGACTCCGAAATTGCCGAGAAAGAAGCGACCGACGGGGCTGCCCCCGTCGACGAGATCGAACTGACCCTCAACCACCCACCCGACTGGCGGCACTTCATCCGCTTCGATGATCCGAGCCGGCGCGAGCTTACTCAGCTCTTCCTTCAAATCGCCGGCAAACTGGAGCGGAATGAGCGAGGTGCGAATCGGAACCTCACCGTGGCTCGCCGCGATGTCGCCGGCAATGATCGCGCGGTCGATGCAAAACGGCCGAATGTAGATCGCGGAAGGATTCGCTTCCCCCACTCCGCAGTTCGTCTGGTAACGAACCGTCTCGGTCGAACCGACATCCTTCGCATCCACTTCCGTGCGGGTGGTAGTGGCGGAGTTTGAGACATAGGTCTTCGTGACCACCATGTCGGCGCACGAACAGAGGAGCAGGCTGGAGACGATGACGGTGAAAGATTTCATAGATTTACTTGCTGGATCGCCGAGCCCTCTCTTTGGAAAGAGGAGTCCACGACTCCGTTTC
>DATBDG010000074.1:0-9282 GCA_036270055.1 Chthoniobacterales bacterium | reverse complement strand
CGCGCGATCGAAGCTGCAGCGATAGGGGTTGCGCAGCCCGTAGCAGAAGATCTCCTGCTGATCGGTCGGCGATCCGGCGAAGGGATTGTTAGGCGGGATGGTATAGGTGCCGTCGTCTTCGACATGAATGCGCAGGACCTTGCCCAGCACCGTCTGCGTGCTCTGCGAATTTCCGCCCGGCTCGATGTGGCCCGGCCCGCGGTCGTTCCCGTTGCCGCCGTCGCCGGTCGCGATGTAAAGATTATGATCGTCTCCCGGTCGCAGACTGAAACCGACCCAGCCGCCGTTATGATTTGCGGCCGGCTGATCGAAGGCCAGCATGACGATTTCGCTGTTCGGATCAGCCACATCGGGATTGGCCGTGACGTTGAAGCGCGAGACGTGGCTGATGCCGTTGCCGAAAGCGCCGCCCGGCGCCGTGTAGTCGACGTAAAACCGCCCGTTGGTTGCGTAGCCCGGATCGAAGGCGAGACCAAGCAGTCCCTGCTCATTGCCGCTCGAGTCGACTCGGGCGTGGATGTCGAGAAACGGCGTCTGATTCACAGTGCCCGAGGGCAGGTTAACGATGAAGATCTCGCCCGTTTTCTGGACGACGAAAATACGGCTCGTGTCGCCCGGGGGCGCGACGACGTAAAGCGGGAGAATGAAGCCGCCCGCGACCCGTTCGGCCGCAATGCGGATGGCGGCTTGCGTGTTCGCCGGGGCGAGCGCGAGGACTCCGAGCGAGATGGCCGCCGCGAGAGCAAGGGCTCGCGGCCCGATCGAATTAGGATGCTTGCTCATCCCTTTTTTCTAGCAAATTCCGCGTCCGAAGGTCAAACCAAACCGGGCTTCCTCCTTCGCGCCGGGCCGGTCCTCTTTTCCCTCTGCGCGAGCGCGGGATGAGAAACCAGTGCAGCGCGTCATTTCAAGCGAGACCGCTCTCGCGGGCGGAGATGCTGGACGCGTGAAAGCGCGTCGCTTCCAAGGCACCTGCCGCGGCGACTGCAGGTTCCCGCACCAAGGTCTCGCGGCGCGCACGATCTCCACCCTTTAGGGTGTCTCAGACTTTGACGAAACGACTAACGATGAAGACACGCTAAAGCATGGACACCGAGCGTGGTCGAGCGCTGAAGAGAGCCGGGCCCCGAGGTCGAGCGAGGCCATCCGCTCGGCATGACAAACTCATCGCGCGCCAATCCGAGCTCACGCGTCAGGCGGGTTGGAGCGGGGGAGCCTCGGCAATTCCGGCGACTGGAACGGTATAACGATAGGTCGCGACCGCCTGCGAGACGTGTTTGAACTCCATCGGCGCGGTCCGTTCGAAGAGCATTCTGGTCTCGGCGGAGAGCATTTCGTGGAAGGGCTCGCTGACGAGGATCTGCCATTTGCCGGCGCGATCGCAGAGGCGCGAGGCGAGGTTGACGGTGTGGCCGATGGCGGTGAAATCGCGCCGGGTGTCGGAGCCGATCGAACCCACCACCGCATGCCCGCGATGGATGCCGACCCCAACGGCGAGCGGCCAATTCTCCGCTTCGATTTCCTGGCGAATGGCCGCGATTAATTCCCGCGCGCAGGCGAAAACTTTCTCGGCCGAACCTTCCTCCCCGAGGAAAACGGCCATGACGGCGTCGCCGATGAATTTATCCACATCGCCGCCGGCCGAGACGACGGCGTCGGCCTGGAGAGCGAGGAGGCGATTGAGTTCGCGGACGAGGAAGGCAGCCTCGCGCGTCTCGCACCAACTGGTGAAGCCGCGCAGGTCAGCGAAAAGCACAATGACTTCCTGCTCCATCCCGGCGAGCCATTGCGGATCGTGGCGGCTTCGGCGCACCGCCTCGGCCGTGAAACGCGAGACGTAGGGGAGGAGGGCAAGTTTTTCGCCTAACGAGACGATCATCTCGTTAAAAACGCTACCGAGATGCTGCAACTCGTCACCGCTCCGCACCTCCACCTGCACATCGTGCTCGCCGGATTGGAAACGCCGGATACCGGCGGAAAGCTTGTTCAGGCCGCCGGTGATGTTGCGTGCGAGGAGCAAGCCGGGAATCATCGCGATCAGAAATGCGGCCGCGCCGATCGCCAAACCGAGTAAAAGCTCGGCGCGCTGGCGCTCGAGATAACGGCTGATCCGGGCGTCGGCCTCGACCATCGCGACGGGCCGGCCGGCGCGGTTGAAGATCGGCGCATAGCCGCTGATCCAGCGCCCGTTTTCATCCTCATAGATGTCGCTGCTGGTCGGCTGGCCGGAGTTCCAGGCATCCAGGAATCGGTCCCAGTTGCCCATCGGGACACTGTATTGGCTGCCGATGAACGTCTTCTTTTGGAGCATGACGACGAATTCGGTCTCGAAAGGGGAAGCACCAGTTGGCCGCAAAATATACATTTCGTTTTCGGCCAGATGATTGATTCGGCGGGATTGATCGAGAATCTGGCGCGTCCTTTGGAAGGCAGGCAGGGAAGCGTCGTTAGGCGAGTGGATCGTGCTGATGGCGTCGCCGTCGAGCGCGAGCGCAGTTGTGCCGGCCGCCCCGCGAACAAAGGCTTGAAACTCCTGGAGCAACTGCACCCGGCGGAAATGGAAGTTGGTCGCGAGAATCGCGGCCACGATGAGCGCCGCGACCGTGGCCATCGCGAGCACGACTTTGCTGCGGAGGGAAATCCGATGTGCCCGATCTGAAACGGAAGACATGGCCAAAGCTTCAGGAAGCGGCGAACCCGCCGGCACTTGTTATGATCCTTCCGCGCGGAAGGATCAACTCTCCTTTCGTTCCCCGGCTCTGCCGAACGCCGCACCCTTTGCTCGCGATACAACGGCGATACGGCCCAAGTGAGAATTCGGGAGTTCCGGGCGGGAAAGGCGCCACCCTTTACAATCCGGCCCAATCGCGTTAGGTGTTCGGCCCCCTTTTCCGGGATCAGAAAGGCCAATTTTATGAACATCATCGACACCCTCGCCAAGGAGCAGCAGAAGACCGACGTGACGAAATTCAAAGTGGGCGACGGCGTGCGCGTCCATACCCGGGTGCGCGAGGGCGACAAGGAGCGGATCCAGATTTTTTCCGGGATTGTGATCGGGCGCAAAGGCACTGGAATCAACCAGACCTTTACCGTCCGCCGCATCTCCTATGGCGAAGGAGTGGAGCGGGTTTTCCCGATCCATTCGCCGCGGGTCGCGAAGGTGGAAGTGGAAAAGCAGGGCAAAGCGCGTCGCGCCAAGCTCAATTACCTGCGCGATCGCAAGGGCAAGGAAGCGACCGCGGTGCGCGAATAGTTTCGACCACAGATTACGCAGATTTACAACAGATTTGGAGGGACGCGCGGGTGCGCGTCCCTTTTTGTTGTCGACGAATCCGGGAAAATAAATCTGTGAAAATCTGCGAAATCTGTGGATAAACTCCCCGCGGGATGCGCTGCGGATTTCGGCACGAGAAAAAACTCCGAACGTCGTTAGGCGTGGCTCGCATCGCCGGGATCGATGAAGCGGGTCGCGGCGCGCTCGCCGGCCCGGTGGTGGCGGCGGCGGCGATTTTGCCCGAGCGCTTCCGCCATCGGAAGTTGAAGGATTCGAAACAGCTCGCGCCCGATCTGCGCGAAAAGATCTATCGCTATCTGACGAATCACACCGAAATCGTCTGGGCGGTCGGCGTGGTCGACTCGCTCGAGATCGATCGGATCAACATCCTGCGCGCATCGCACGAGGCGATGCGGATCGCGGTCGCCGGCCTGACGATTTCGCCTGAGCACGTCCTGATCGACGGGTTGCCGGTCTTTCCGTTTCCGCTCCCCCAGACCGCGATCATCGACGGCGATTGCCTGAGTCTGAGCATCGCGGCCGCGAGTGTGATCGCGAAAGTGACGCGCGACACCCTGATGCGGGAATTTTGCGCCCGTTTTCCGCAGTATTGTTTCAGCCAGCACAAGGGTTACGGGACCGAGCTGCATCTCCAGAAACTCCATGAACACGGCCCTTGCCCGATTCACCGCCGCTCGTTTGAGCCGGTGGCGCAGCCGGTTTTTGCCTTCTAGCCGGACGCATCTTCGGCTCGGGACGCGTGGCGAGAAACTGGCGGCCCGCCATCTGCGCCGGCAGGGCTTCAAGGTTCTCTATCGCAACTTCCGCGGCCGCCAGGGCGGAGAGATCGATCTCGTCTGTCGCGACCGCGATACGCTCGTTTTCGTCGAGGTGAAAACCCGCACCCGGGAGGATTACGGACGGCCGCTCGAGGCGGTCCATCGCGACCAGCAGCAGCGCATCTCGCGCGGCGCCCTCGCCTGGCTGCGATTGTTAGGCAATCCCGATCTTCTTTTCCGCTTTGATGTCGTGGAAATCGTGATTGCGGAGGGCGCGCCACCACGCGCCGAGCTGATCCGAAATGCCTTCCAACTTTCGGAGCCGTATCTCTACTGAGGGGCAGACGTTTTTTTGATTTTATTTCGGGTCCGTTTCTGCTAGAGGGCTCGTATGACTGCGACGGACGTTCAGCAATTTGGCCTGACGAGATCGCTCGTTAGGGGTGCGCGGCCCTTCGGCCGCTGGTTCGAGGTGGCGATCATTGTTTTGGTGATCGGGTTTTGCGGAGTGGCGGGCGCTCAGGCGAGCACGACCGAGGTTATCTACTCCTTTACCGGTGACGCCGGCGGCGAGTATTGCGACACGGATGTGGCGATTGATGGCGCGGGCAACCTTTACGGGACCTCGGTCCTGGGGGGAGTGTTCGGTGGCGGCACGGTCTGGCGATTGTCGCCCGTCGACGGCGGCTGGGAGCACACCGTGCTCTACAATTTCACCGGCGGCGCGGATGGCGGTGAGCCCTACAAGGGAGTGACTCTGGACGCGGCCGGTAATCTTTACGGGACGGCGGTCACTGGCGGATCGGGAAGTTGTGAGGGCGGATGCGGGGTGACCTACAAGCTGACAAAATCGGGCGACACCTGGACGCAGAGTGTCATTCACGCTTTTACCGGCGGCACCGATGGCTCGGGCCCGGGGGCGCGCGTCGCGCTCGACACCCGCGGGAACGTTTACGGGATGACTCCAACCGGGGGCGCAAATGGATTGGGAACGATCTACGCGTTGCAACCGAGGTCGAATGGCAATTGGGTGTTTCAAGTCCTCCACACTTTCACCGGCGGCTCTGATGGTTCATCCGGTTCGGCGGGCAAGCTGGTTCTCCGTGGCGGCCATATTTTCGGGGCGGCGACGACCGGCGGCTTGTTCGGCGCCGGCACCGTCTTTGAACTCCGGCCGACTCGAAACGGCGAGTGGGATTTCAAAACGCTTTATTCTTTTCAAGGCGCGCCCGATGGTGTTTTCCCCTACGGTGCATTGCTCTTCGATGCCGCGGGCAATATCTACGGCACGACCTATTATGGCGGCACGAGCGGCCTCGGGACGGTTTACAGATTGGCGCGCGGCGGTGGCGGACAATGGAGCGAAACGGTCCTCTACAGTTTTCAGGCCGGGAACGATGGGAACAGCTCGATCAGCAACCTGGTCGCGGATGCGGCCGGGAACCTTTACGGCACAACGAGCGAAGGCGGGCTCGGCAGCGGCACGATCTTTCAGCTGACTCCCGGGCCTAACGACACCTGGAGCGAAAGCATTCCGCATCCTTTCCAAGGCTCTCCGGACGGAGCTTTCCCATACGCCGGAATGGTCGGCGACGGCGCGGGCAACTTCTACGGCGCGACCGTGCACGGCGGGGCGGATGGCGACGGCGCGATCTACCGGTTTATTCCATAGCTGCAGCTGGAGGTGCCGGCGGCGGCTCCTCCGGCTCTCCTCCCTCAGCCTTCTCCACGAATCCGCGCGCCAGCAGGACGTCGGTCGAGGAATGCGCGATGATCGAGCCGGCGATGACGAGCGCAATGAGACGAAAGAGGCGCTCGGCATTAGGCACATCGCGCTGGAACAAGAGCAATCCGTAAACAACCGAGGCGAAACCTTTCGGGCCGAACCAGCCGGCTGTGAGGCGTTCCGGCCAATCCAGCTCGCTTTTCCACAACGCGATCAGCATGGCCGCCGGGCGCGCCACGAGCAGGGCGAGAGCGGCGAAAAGAAAATCCAACGGATGCAGTTCCACGACCAGCCGCGGCGAGATGAGCGCGCCAAGACGAGGAGAGTGGCGAGCTTGAGCAGCTCGGTGATCAACTCGCCGAAGCGATGGAATTCATCCCGCGAGCTCGGGCGCGTACTCGCCACCGTGACGCCAGCGGCGAAGGCGGCGAGGAAAATGTTGGCATGCGTGAGCGACGCGGTGGCGAGCACGAGCAGCCCGATCGCGACCGCGAAGAGCGGCTCATACGATTTCGCCACTCCGAAAAAACGCGACCTGCGGAACCAGCAGGCCAGCAAGGGCACGACCACGCCGATCGCGATCCCAAGGAATAATTCCAAGGCCAGTCCGCCGTAGCCCGCTTCGTAATGTCCGATCACGCTCAGGCAGATCAGAACCAGCGGAAGCGCGAGTCCGTCGTTCACCCCGCTCTCCACATTGAGGAGATGTTTCAGGCGCCCCGGGATTTCTTTCCGGCCAATGATGGCCGCGGCAAAGACTGGATCGGTCGGGCTGAGGATCGCGCCTACGAGCAAGGCTTCGATCCAGGAAACGCCGGACAGAAAATAGGCGAGGAGCGCGGTCGCGATGAGGGTGAGTGGCATGCCGAGAAGGAGAGCGCGCCCCGGTAATTGCCAGGCGTTTACCAAATCGCGAATCCCGGCTCGCATCCCGTCCGTAAAAAGCACGCTGAAAAGCGCCAGCTCGGCGAGGTGTTCAACGATTGGGGAATCATGCGTCAGGTGGAGGAAATGAAGCATTCCCGGCCCGACGAGAAATCCCGCGAGGAGGAAGAGAACCGCGGTCGAGAGCACGCTCCGATCAGCCAGATCCGAAAGGAGGAGCGCGGCGAAAAGAGTGAGGGCAAAGATGAGGAGGGCGGTCACCCAGCCTCCTCCTGCCGGGCGGGCGACAAAGTTGCTTGAGCCGAAGCGGCGGCCAAGCTCCTATTGGGCATGACGCGGGCAAAACGGAATGGCTGGTCGTTCACGCCCCTCGACTTTCTCCTCCTCGCCGTACCGGCCGCAATCGCGCTCCGGTATATGCCGCACTGGGGGAGTGGACCGGCGCTCTTCATCGTTTCGGCTCTCGCGATCGTGCCCCTGGCCGGGTGGATGGGGCGGGCGACGGAACAACTTGCGGCCCGTTCCGGCGCGGGGATCGGCGGCTTTCTTAATGCGACGTTTGGGAATGCGGCGGAATTGATCATTGCGCTCGTGGCGCTCAACAAAGGCCTGACCGGAGTGGTAAAGGCGTCGATAACAGGATCGATTATCGGCAATCTTCTGCTCGTGCTCGGGGCGTCGATTCTCGCGGGCGGTCTGCGCTACCCAAAACAAACTTTCAACCAGACGGCGGCGCGGGTCTCGGCCACGTCGTTAGGCTTGGGCGCCATTGCCTTGCTCATTCCGACCGTCTTTCACCGCGCGGCCGCTTCCCGCCCCGGCGGCTGGACGATCGAGGCCGAGCAAAAACTTTCGCTCGCGATCGTGATCGTGCTCTTTCTCACCTATTTCTTTTCGCTCCTTTTTCATCTCGTCACCCACCGCGACCTATTCGCCGGGTCGCCCGATGAAAACGCGACTGGCGAGACGCGCTGGCCGCTTTGGCAATCGATCACCGCGCTCGCCGCGGCCACTGCCTTGATAGCGTGGCTGAGCGAATTCCTCGTCGGCTCGATCGAGTCGGCGCGGCACGCCCTTGGGCTGACCGAGACATTTGTCGGCGTCGTCGTCGTGGCGCTTGTCGGCAACGCCGCCGAGCATTCGACCGCGGTCTGGATGGCGTGGCGCAACAAGATGGATCTGAGCCTGAGCATCGCGACCGGCTCGAGTCTGCAGATGGCACTCTTCGTCACGCCGCTACTCGTCTTTGCTTCCTACGCGTTTGGCGATCCGATGACGCTCGAGTTTTCCTTGCCGGAGATTGCCTCGATCGTCTTCTCGATCTGGATCGTCGGCCAGATCAGCGGCGACGGCGAAAGCAACTGGCTCGAGGGGGTGCAACTGCTCTCGGTCTGGATCATCACCGCGGTACTCTTCTTTTATCTCCCGGCGCTGCATTCGCTTTAAGGCCGACCAGAGGCGAGTCGGCCGTCGTTGTTAAAGGGATGGAAGAATCCGATCAGCCCGAGGAAGGGGACTCGCACCCGACCAAAGCCCTAACGAGCGAGCCGCAGGAAGAGTTTATTGAGCCGAAAGCACGTCCGTCCGAAGACGAGAGCGAGGCCGACTCGTAGACGCATTCCCTGTGGGAGGCGCGGCGGAGAGGGAGCCAGTGGTTTCTGGGGAGTCACCCCGAACCTTCTGTGCGCAGAGCGAACCATCCACAGATTTGCCGAGATCGGGCTTGTGGGGAGGGAGCTTTGAACTTCATCTCTAACGGCAGATGAAGTCCGGCATCCCGATTCCGTCGCGCCCTTTCCCGTCCTGGCTTTTCCCGTTTGTCCTCGCGCTCGGCGGTTACTTGATCCTCGCTTCATTTTCCCTTCGCCCGGGCCGCCTCCCACTCAGCGTCTTGTGGGGTGTGCAGGCGGTCGGCTGGATGAGCTGTGCCTGGTTTTTGCAGGTCGTGCGCAAGGGCTGGCCATCGATCGGCTGGCTTGTCATGACCGCGCTCGCCTTTCGGATTTGCGGGCTCTGGGCGACGCCGACGCTGGAGGACGATTACCAGCGTTATCTTTGGGACGGTTGGCGCACGGTGCAGGGGGGCTCGCCCTACGATCGTGCACCGCAGGAATTCTTCGCCCGGCCGGAGACGCGGCCGCCCAGCATCGAGACGGCCCTGAATGAAATCAATCATCCGGATCTAACGACAATCTACGCGCCGGTCACGCAGCTCTTGTTCGCGGCCGCGGCCGTTGCGCCGGGATCTTTGTTCACTCTCAAGCTTTTCCTCCTCTTCGTAGATCTTGCGCTCCTCCTGCTGCTGGCCGGTTTTGGAGGCCGCAGCGCAGTCTGGTTTTACGGTTGGTGTCCCTTGGTCGTGACCGAAAATGCCTTTCACGCTCACCCCGAAGCGTGGGGCCTGCTCTGGCTGATCGCGGCCTGGATCTGTGCTCGCCGCCATCGTTATCTCAGCGCGGGTGCGCTCGTCGGCGTCGCGGTCGGCGCGAAATTATTTGCCCTGCTCGCGATTCCTTTCCTGGCCTGGCAACGCCCGAAGGTCGTTATGCCGGCGCTCCTCGCGGTCCTCGGAATTTATGGACCGATTTTGGCCTCTGGTTCCGCCGCGGAGTGGCCCG
>DATBDG010000073.1:0-16012 GCA_036270055.1 Chthoniobacterales bacterium | reverse complement strand
TCGCCGCGCGAAACGCGGGTGTGATTTCCTGTGCTCGCCGGCAATTGAAGCCCTGACTCGCGTTTCGCAGAGCGAAACGTCTAGAGCGCGGAGCGGCAAAATTGGGATGAGGCGGATCATCGCAGTTTTAAGGTGGCCAGGCCGAGGAGGGCAAAGATGATGGAAAGAATCCAGAACCGGACGATGACGGTGTTTTCCTTCCACCCGCTGAGCTCGAAGTGATGATGAATCGGCGACATGGCGAAAAGCCGTTTGCCGGTCAGCTTGAAACTCATGACCTGGAGGATGACCGAGACGGCTTCGATCACAAAAACGCCGCCCACGACCGCGAGGAGCAGCTCCTGTTTACAACAAATCGCCACGACCCCGATCGTGCCGCCGATCGCGAGCGAGCCGGTGTCACCCATGAAGACTTTCGCCGGATGGCAATTGAACCAGAGAAAGCCGAGGCCGGCGCCGACGAGCGCGGCGCAGAAGACCGCCAGCTCGCCAGAGTAAGGATAAAATGGGACTTGGAGATATTGGGCGATGCGGAAATTGCCGGCCGCATAAGTCAGGAGCGCATAGGCGAACGCGACCGTGATGGTGCAGCCGATCGCGAGGCCGTCGAGGCCGTCGGTCAGATTCACCGCGTTTGAGGCGCCGACGATGATGAGGGCGAAAAAGAAAAAGGTGAAGATGCCCATGTTCACGATCACCGGCAGCTTGTAAAAGGGCAGGTAAAGCGAACGCGCCTGCACTTCGATCAACGGATTGAGGAGAAAAAAGGCGGTCACGATTCCAGCCAGACCGATTTGGAAAATGAGCTTGAGCCGGCCGCTGATCCCATCGGATTTTTTCTTCGTCACCTTGAGGTAGTCGTCGACGAACCCGAGAAGGCCGAGGTAGACGAGGCAGAAAAGCGCCAGCCAGACGAAAGGGTTATCGGGCCGCGCCCAAAGGAAGGAGGCGAACACGACCGAGCCGATGACGAGCACGCCGCCCATTGTCGGTGTGCCCTGTTTCCCGCCATGGAGCGCGGCCAGTTGGCGCACTTCGGAAGCGTTCCGGATCGGTTGTCCGATTTTCAGCGAGATCAGTTTGCGGATGATGTAGTTGCCGAAAAGAAGCGAGATGGCAAAAGCGGTGATGGCGGCGAGGACAGCGCGAAACGTGACGTAGTAAAAGACATTGAAACCTTTGAACTCATCCGTCAGACGGTGCAGATAAAACATCATGACGCGCAGGGGGTCTCGAGCTGGCGTTTGGCAAATTCCTCCAGGACAAGTTCGGTGCGGGCGGAACGGCTTCCTTTGACGAGGACGAGATCGCCTGGGTGCGCGTTCTCGCGGAGCAGGTCGGCCGCTTCCGCCGCCGAGCCCACGACACTGCTCTTCGCCAGGCCGGCGGCTGCGGCGCTCGTTGCCATGCCGGCCGCGCCCGGCCCGAGGGCGATGAGACGATTAATGCCTAACGACGCGGCGCATTCGCCGACCTCCGCGTGACCGCGCCTGGCTTCCGCGCCCAGCTCCGCCATTTGGCCGAGAATCGCGATGCGCTGGCCGTCGGTCTCGAGCTCCGCCAGGGTGCGGAGGGCGGCCTTGGTCGAGTCGGGATTGGCGTTATAGCTGTCGTCGATGAATTGCACGCCGTGGATCGTCTTGATCTGGAGGCGCGCTTTCGTCAGCGGCGCGGAGGCGAGACCGGCGGCGCAATCCTCGAGCGAGAGACCGAAGGCGCGACCGGCCGCGACCGCGAGGAGGGCGTTCTGCACCATGTGGAGTCCGGGCACGGGCAGAACCGCGTGGCAGTGATGCGCCCCTTCCAGGATGGAGAATTCGGCGCCGCTCGCGGTCTGCGCGATGTTGCGCGCCCGCACTTCGCCCTCCTCGATGCCGGCCAGGATCACCGGGCCGGAGGTGCGTTGCGCGATCGTCGGAGCGAATTCATCGGCGCTGTTCAGGATCAGGATGCCATTCGGGCCTAACGATGCCGCAAGGTCGCCTTTTTCCTGCGCGATCGCTTCGCGCGAGCCCATGAATTCGATGTGGGCGAGGCCGATGTTGGTGATGATGGCGACGTCCGGTTTTGCCAACTCAGCGAGCGGCGCGATCTCGCCCGGATGATTCATCCCGATTTCCCAGACGGCAATTTCATCCTCCGCTCCAGCCTCGAGCATGGTCCGGGGGAGGCCGACATGGTTGTTGAAATTGCCCTCGGTCTTCGTGACCCGAAAACGGCGGGCCAGGACCGAGGCGGTGAAATCTTTCGTGCTCGTCTTGCCGTTGCTCCCGGTGATGGCGACGACTTTCAGGCCTAACGAGCGGCGGTAGCGGGCCGCGACCTGCTGGTATGCGGCGAGGGTGTCGGCGACGCGCAGGAGGGCGAAATCGGACGGGGTTTTGCCGCTCCACTTCCGCTCCACGATCGCGCCCGCCGCGCCGCGGACGAAGGCGTCGTTGACGAATTTGTGGCCGTCGAAGTTTTCGCCCCGGAGCGCGACGAAGAGATCGCCCGGCTGCGTCGTGCGCGAGTCGGTGCTGAGATGCGTGATCGAGGTTTCACCGTGGCCGTGTTGCCTCTCGGCTCCGGCAAATTCTGCAATTCGATCGATCGAAAGTGGGTCCATTATCCAAGGTTGCCTGGTGACGCGTTGGAGCGGCGGTCTATGATTGCCGAGACGCGTGCTGCCTCGACCCCTATCCGCTCTGTGAGGCGATCGGATGGACGCTCATAGACCGCCGCTACAAAGCTTTGTCTCTTTGGCATCGCTCTAGAATTCCAAGGGGCGGTTTTCCAAGGCGCGCAGGGCCATCCGGCGATCGTCGAATGGGATCGTGTGGTCGGCAAATTCCTGATAGGTCTCATGCCCCTTGCCCGCAATCAGAATGATATCGCGCGGCTGGGCGAGGGCGATGGCGCGGGCGATCGCTTCGGTGCGGTCGGGAACGGTTTCGAAATTGGTCGAGCGAAACCCTTTTTTCACCTCCTCAATAATGGCGAGCGGGTCTTCCTTCCGCGGGTTATCGGAGGTGATGATGCTGTAGTCGGCATGTTGATCGGCGACCCGGCCCATGAGCGGGCGCTTCTGTTGGTCGCGATCGCCGCCCGCGCCGAAAACGACGACGAGCCGACGCGGACCGAGCTCGCGCAGCGTCTTGAGAACGTTGAGGAGCGCGTCGGGAGTGTGGGCGTAATCGACAAAAACCTGGAACTGCCGTTTCGCCGGGACCGCCTCAAGTCGACCAGGCACCTGGGGCGACTTGGCGAGGCTGAGAACCGCTTCACGGAGGCTCACCCCTAACGAATTGGCGGCCGCCAATGCGGCCATCGCGTTCGAGACATTGAAGCGCCCGATGAGCGGCACCCGCACGAGGTAGACCTTGCCGCGGGCATCGAGCTGGAAGGAGGTGCCGCTGAATTCGGCCCGGTAATTCGAAGCGCGAAAATCGGCCCGCGCGCTCATTCCGTAAGTAACGACCGGAAGGTCGCGTCCCAGCCGCGCGATGAGTTTTTCGCCGTGTGGATCGTCGATGTTAATAACCGCCTTCGCCTCCTTCTTGTTAGGCTGGCTCGTTAGGCCAGTGAAGAGACGCGCCTTGGCCTCGAAATAGTTTGCCATCGTCTGGTGAAAATCGAGATGGTCCTGGGTCAGGTTGGTGAAGACAGCCACATCCCATTCCAGCCCGCGGGTGCGCTCCTGCGCGAGCGCGTGGGAGGAGACTTCCATTACCGCCGCCTTGCAGCCCGCCCCCGTCATTTGCGCGAGCAATTCCTGGAGATCGAGCGATTCCGGCGTCGTCCGGGTCGCCGGCAAAACCCGCTCCCCAATTTCGTAGCGGACGGTCCCGATCAAGCCGCTGCGCAGCCCCGCATTTTCGCAGATGTGCTTGATGAGGAAGGTGGTCGTCGTCTTGCCGTTCGTCCCCGTGACGCCCGCCATCTTCAGCCGGAGCGCGGGTTTTTGGTAAAAAGTGAACGCGAGATCCGCGAGGGCAATGCGGCTGTCCGCCACCACGAGGGAGGTCGCACGGGAATGCGACTCGGGGCGTTCCACCACGATCGCCGACGCGCCTCTCTCGATCGCCTGTTCGGTGAACTTGTGGCCATCAAAGTGCGACCCGCGGACGGCGACGTAGAGGCCGTTCTTCTGCACCCGGCGCGAGTCGTAAAAGATGCCGTCGACTTCGCGATCGAGCGGCCCGAGCACCTCTCGAACTGGAATACTTTCCGCGAGAATTTTGAGCTGCATGAGGCGTGAACACGCGAGGCGCGGGAATCTAACGGCTGGCATTAGTTAAGGCGACTCGTCCGGCCGTGGCTTCCGTTTCAATTTCCTCATGCGGCTCAAGATCGAGATAGCGCGCGGCCTGCTCCGCGACGCGCGAAAAAATGGGTCCGGCGACGGTGCCGCCGTAGTTCAGGTTCGGGTCCTTGGGGTGCGCGTCGTCGAGCACGACGAGGCCGACGAAGGCGGGATTTTCCGAGGGCAAAAATCCGCTGAAGGAGACGACATATTTGTTCTTTTCATAGCCGCCGTTAGGCGCGGCCTTCTGCGCGGTGCCGGTCTTGCCGGAGATGGTGAAACCGGGAACCGCGGCTTCCGCGGCCGTGCCGCGCTTGGTCGCGACGCCGCGGAGGGCGAAGGCGATTTTCGAGGCGGTCTCGGACGAGATCACCTGCCTCACGTCGGTCGGCTTCAGGACGCTGAGCGCTTTGCCGCGGTCGTCGATGATCGATTTCACGATCCGCGGTTGCACCAGCTTGCCGCCGTTCGCGATCGTCGACATGGCGACGATCATCTGCAGCGGAGTGACACCGACTTCCTGCCCCATCGGAATGCGGGTGATGGAAATTTTACTCCAGCTCCTGGGTGGATGGACCATGCCGCCGATCTCACCCGGCAATTCGATCCCGGTGCGATCGCCAAACCCAAAACGCCGGATGTATTCGTAAAACTTTTGCTCGCCGAGCATGATCGCCATCTTGGCCGCGCCGATGTTACTCGAGTGGACGAGGACGTCCTGCACCGTGAGGTCGCCGTAGCCTTTATGGCCGTGATCGTGAAGCGGGCGGCCGCCGAAATTCCAGACTCCGTTCTCGCAGTAGATCATCGAGTCGAGCCGAACTCTCCGTTCGTTGAGAGCGGCGGCGGCGGTCACGATCTTGAAGGTCGAACCGGGCTCCATCAGGTCGGTGATGGCGCGGTTCTTCTTCTGCTCCGGATCGGCGGCGGAGCGAAGGTTCAGGTCATAGTTAGGCCGGTTCGCCAGCGCGAGAATTTCGCCGGTCTGCGGGCGCATCAGGATGATGGTCGCCTTCTCCGGAGTGTATTCGCGCATCGCCCGGTCGAGTTCGTCCTCGACAATGGTTTGGAGGTGCAGATCGATCGTGAGATGGACCTGAAAACCATCGCGCGGCTCATGTTCCAACCCGCGGTAGAGGACGATCTCGCGACCGCGCGCGTCGCGCTCGACGTAGCGATAACCGTCCTCCCCCCGCAGATATTGATCCATCGACGCTTCGACTCCCTGGATCCCGTGCTGGTCGAAATCGGTGAACCCGACGACGTGACAGAGCATCGATCCATTGGGATAGATGCGGATCGTCCCGCGCTCGCAGCGGACGCCGCGCAATTTCGCCGCCCTCAAGGCCTCTTCCAGGGAGCGGGCATCGGCTTCCGGCACCTCGCGTTTCAAAACGATATAAGGGCGGCCGGTGCCGATCTTTTCCGCGATTTCCGCCGGCGGGATTTGCAGCCGCGCGGCCAAGAGCGAGATGACCGCGCCCGGATCGTTAACGAGGGTGGCGTCGGCCACGATCGTCGCAACGGGGACGTTTTGGGCCAGGACTTCGTTTTGCGCGTCGTAGATCGCGCCACGCTCTGCCGGGATGACGTCCCGGCCGACGTTTTTATCGGCCGCAATTTTGCTGTAATAATCGTGCTGCACCATCTGGAGGCAGATCAGGCGCCACGAAAAAACGCTGAAGAGAAGCGCAAAAAAAACGCAGACCAGGGCGCAACGAGTGCGGCCATTCCAGCTCATCGATCGCCTCCTTCGTTCGCGACCGGTTGCAATTCGTTCTCCGCTGCCGGACGCGAGGAAGAATTCAGCCTAACAATGCTCTGTTCCGTGATCGGAATCATCTTGAGGTAGCCTTCCTTGAGGCGGCGCTGGAGCGCGGTGCGCGAAGTAAGGGCCGCAATCTGCACCCCGGCGTCTTCGTTTTGGGTGCGGGTGGCCTCGAGTTCCTGCTCGAGCGAGCGGCGCTGCACGCCTTGGTGGTGGAGTTGGACGGTAAGATAAACGTAGCTCAGCCCGGTGGTGGCGAGGAAGGTGGCGATCACGATCCAGCGCACGAGCGAGGGTGCATCGATCGGGTTGAAATTTTTGCGATGACGACGGCGGTTCATCCGATCCTTTCTGCGACCCGCAGCCTGGCGCTGCGCGAGCGCGGGTTGGTTCTTTGTTCGACCGCGTCCGGCTCGACCGGTTTGGCGGTGATGAGGGTGAGCGTATAATCCGGATTCGGCCGCGGCTCGGGCCACTCCGGGCGATCGAGCCATTGCCGGCTCCGCTCGCGGAAGAAATTTTTCACGATCCGATCCTCGAGGGAATGAAAGGTAATGACCGCGAAGCGCGCTCCGGGTTCGAGTCGACTCGTTAGGGCCAGAAGCCCTGCCTCGAGTGCGCCCAGCTCGTCGTTCACTTCCATCCGCAAGGCCTGGAAAACCTGCGTCGCCGGGTGACGGCGCCCGTGCCGGCCGACGGTTTTCTCGATCGCCTGGGCGAGGGCGAGCGTCTCGCGGATCGGGGCGACCTTGCGCATTTTCACGATCTGGGTCGCGATCCGGCGCGCGGCCGGCTCTTCTCCCAGCTCGCGGAAAATGCGGATCAGGTCTTCCTCCGGATAGCTGTTGACCACTTCCGCGGCGGTCAATTCCCGCCGCGGATCCATCCGCATATCGAGCGGCCCGTTTCGCATGAGGCTGAAACCGCGCTCGGCATTTTCCAACTGGCGCGAGGAAAGACCGAGATCGAGCAGGGCGCCGCCGATCTGCGGGATCCCAAGTTCATCGAGGACGCATCCCGCGTCGCGAAAGTTGGCCCGGTGAAAAGTAACGCGACGGCCGAAACTCGTCAGGCGAGCCTGGGCAAAGGCGAGGGCGTCCGGATCCTGATCGAGCGCGAGGACATCGGCCCCGGCGCGCAGAATCGCTTCGGTGTGTCCGCCGCCACCGCAGGTCCCGTCGACGATGAGGCAACCAGGGCGGGGCGCAAGCAGTTCGACCGTTTCGGGGGCCAGGACGGGACGGTGATAGGTGACATCCTCCATAGCGTGCGCCTCCTCCTCGACGAGCAGCGGCCCGGTCGCGAACCGGACCGGCCGCTCAAACAACAATGCGTTCATTGCCACTCGTTCCCTCAAAGTCCCAGCATGTTGGCCACCGCCTGGTAAGTGGGATGCTCCTCGGCGTGGGCGCGCCGGCGCCGGGCCAGATTCCAGATTTCAAAACGGCCTCGGCCACCGACGAGCGCGACCTCCCCCTGCAATTCCAATTTCTTGCATAGATCATCCGGCAGGAGGAGACGGCCCTGCTTGTCGGAGGAACCGTGTTGCGCCTGGGCGTGGAGCTGGCGCAGGTAAGCCCGGACGTCGCGCGCGGAAAAGCCCTCGATTTTTTCCGCGGCGGCGCCGATTCGTTCGAATTCGTTAGGCGGCATGACGAGCAGAAATTGACTGCTCGATTCCGGGACCATAATGAACTCGTCGACCGCGCCGTTGCGCCGCCAGCGTGCGGGAATGGTGACGCGATTTTTGTCGTCGATCTGATGACGAAACTCGCCGGCATAGAAATTTGAAGATGAAGGCGGCGAATCCATGCGGCAGGAGAATTAAACCAGATTAATCCACTTTCCCCCACTTTAAACCACTCGATTTTTCCTTGGTCAATAAAATAAATGCGGGTTTGCGCGCTTTTCTTCACCTCCCTAAATTTCCCGACCGGCGCATGTTTTGGAACTTTTCCCACTGGATCGGTGGCGGGGTCCTTTGTCTCGCGCTCTCAGCTGCGGTCGCACAGTCCCGCGACGATTCGGTTCGCGTCACGGTCACGGTGAATCCCGACGGCTCGAAAACGGTTTGCCAGGTGGACGGTGCAAAGCAGGAATCGGTCGCGACCACGACCGACGCGAAAGCGGGAGTCGGCAAGATTATCTACCGACTGGACGATGAAGGCCGCTACGAGACCGGATGGTTTTCGGGCCGGACGGGAACTACGTTTCAAGACCGTCTATCGATTCGATGCGGCCGGGCGGCTGACGGAAAAGCAGCATCTGGGGAACGACGGCACGCTCCAGAACAAGCTCGTCTACAGCTGCGACGCCGCCGGGCATCAAACGGGCTATGCGGTTTATGATGGCGCGGGGAAATTGATCGGGCACACGACTCCGAAGAAACCAACGAGAATCGACCGCGGCGCTAGAGAACGACCGTCGGTCAACAACGCCTTGTCATCCCATGTCCTCGGCATTTTTGCTCGTTAGGCCGATGACTTCCCCACTTGCCAGCGCTGGCAAGAGGAGTTATCAGGTCTCCGCATGATCGATTACATCCAGAAGGGTGGTCTCCTCATGTGGCCCATCCTGGTCTGCAGCATCATCTCGATCGCCGTTTTCGCGGAACGGCTTTTTTATTTTCATCGCGCGACGATTCATGTCGGCGAATTCCTTCAGGGCCTCTCGAACCTCGTGCAACGGCGTAACTTCGCCGAAGCGCTGCACGAATGCGCCGGCACGCCGGGCCCGGTGGCGCGGGTCATCCACGCCGCCATCATCCGGCACGAAGCGCCCCGGGCCGAACTGCGCGAGATCGTGCAGGAAGCCGGGCAACTCGAGGTGCCAAAATTGGAACGTTTTCTCGGCGTCCTCGCCACCCTGGCCTACCTCACGCCCCTCATTGGTTTGTTAGGCACGGTCGCTGGAATAATCGAAGCCTTCGGGCTGGTTTCTTCGAACGGGGGTTACGCCACCGTGACGGAACTCTCGACCGGCATCTATAAGAGTCTTCTTACCACGGCCGCCGGTCTGGTTGTGGCGACGCCCACTTTCGTGGCCTATAGTTATCTCTCCGCCCGGGTCAATACCCTGATGCACGACATGGAACGGGCCGGGATTGAAGTCGTCCACATGCTGACTGATCGCGCGCCCGCGGCCGAGATCATCAGTTTCCAGCAGGCGCAGGAAAAGAGCGCGGAGCGGCGTTTCGAGCGCTAGCGGCCGCGCTTCGTTCTCGGTGCCTAACGAGCCGTAACGGATGCGTAGCAACGGCCGGGCTTTCAAATGAAGCTTTCCCGAACCACCAGCATCAGCTTCGGCTGGCTCTACGTCTTTCCCCTTCTCGATGTAGTCTTTCTTCTCATCTTCTTCTTTCTGCTCAGCTCGAGCTTCGTCCTCCAGCCGGGCATCTCGGTCACGGTGCCGTTCTCGCGTTTCACTCTCGGTCCGCAGCCCAATCAGCAAATCATCAGCATCACCGGCGGGCCGAACCCGACGATTTACCTGCGCGATCAAAAAGTCACTCTCGAGCAGCTCGGGCCGGCGCTTGACCTGACGAAACGCGAAGGCCGCTCGGTCATTATTAAGGCCGACCGGCTTGTTTCGTATGATCTCGTCATGGCGGTGACTAACACCGCCCTCGAGCGCGGCATCACCTCCGTCGCGCTGGCCACGACTCCGCAACCGTGAACGCGCCGAGCCTCGCGCAAAATCCCGGCGATCTTCTCTTTCGCTGGGAAAAGCCGCGCCGGCGCAGGGTGGCGATCGCCGGTTTCCTGCTCGCTTCCGCCGCGCTGCATGCGCTCTGTTTTTATCTTTTCCAGGTGGTCTATCCGCCGGCCATCTCTCTGCTGCCACCGCCGGCGCAGGTGAGCGTGATCGCGCCTAGCAGCCCCGAAGCGCGCACTTTTCTGAACTGGCTCAACGCCGAAGATCCGGCGTTCGCCACCCAGACCCAGCGGCCAGCCGACGCGCGCGCTTTTCAATTACCGAAGCTGGCCCACGTCCCATCCTACGTCGCGGTACCGCCGCGCTTAAAAGAACCTCCGGCCCGCCCGACGATCGACTCCGTTCCCTCCGCCATGCTTCCCGCACCAGTCCCGATTCTGCCGGCGACAAAACCGCCCCCGCCCCTCGTCGCCCCGACGACGCTCGTTTTTTCCGGCGCGCTCGGGCAACTGCCGGTGACACATCCGGATTTGAAATTTAAGGCCTCGGTAGACGAAGCGCCGCCGGCGGCGCGTTTCCGGGTCGCGGTGGATTCGTCAGGAGTGGTGCGCTATCTTTTCCTCGAGCAATCCTCCGGCGACGCCGCGCTTGACGAGCAGGCGCGGCATTACCTTGCGCTCTGTCGTTTCAAACCCGGCCCGCCATTGACGAATGAGAACGGGCTCACCTGGGCGACCGCAAGCTTCGAATTCGGGAGCGATCTCGGCCTGCCACCCACTCCGGCGGAGCGCGCGCCGTGATCCGGGTCAGCCTTGCGGCTCTCGTCACGATTTATCTGCTGCTTTTTCTTGCGGCGGTTTTTCTCCTCTGGATATTTGGCGAGTGGAATCGTCGACGCCGTGAGCAGCGGGCGCTGCGCCACCGGCTGCGGTGCGTGATTTGCGCTTTCGAGTTCGAGGACCGAACGCCGACGCTTCTGCCGCGCTGTCCGCGCTGCGGCAGCCTGAACGAACGTTTTAAACTGGACCGAATTTAATCATGGGAATGTGGATTGGCCGAAACCGAAAAGCGCGCGTCACCTATGGCTTCGACGAGATCGCTCTCGTCCCGGGGCGCGTGACAATTAATCCGAACGAAGTCGATATCACCTGGCGCCTGGCGCGGCGCGATGCTGAGCCGATCGAGTTCAAAATCCCGATCCTGGCGAGCGCGATGGACGGCGTCGTGGACGTGAAATTTGCGATCGCGATGGGAAAACTCGGAGGCCTCGCCGTCCTCAACCTCGAAGGGGTGCAGACGCGCTACAAGAATCCACAGGAAGTGCTGCACAAGATCGTCGAAGCGGATAAAACCGATGTGACCGCGCTTCTGCAAAAAATCTACCAGGAACCGGTGCAGGAAGATCTGATCGCAGCCCGCATTCGCGAGATCAAGGACGCCGGCGTGCCGGCGGCGGTCAGCTCGATTCCGCAACGCGCGGAGAGCTTCGGGCGCATCGCGCAGGAAGCGGGCGCGGATATTTTCGTGGTTCAAAGCACAGTCTCGACCGTGCGCCACATCTCGTCGGAGTACAAGTCGCTCGATCTCGCAACATTTTGCCGGGAGATGCGCATTCCGGTCATCGTCGGGAATACGGTCGGCTTCGAGGCCACGCTCGAGATCATGGAATGCGGCCCAGCCGCCGTTCTCATCGGTGTCGGCCCGGGCGCGGCCTGCACCTCGCGCGGTGTTCTCGGTCTGGGCGTGCCGCAGGTCACGGCGACGGTCGATTGCGCCGCGGCGCGGGATGCTTATTTCAAAAAAACGGCGCGCTACGTTTCCATCATCACCGATGGCGGCATGAGCAAGGGCGGCGACGTCTGCAAAGCGCTCGCCTGCGGGGCGGACGCGGTCATGGTCGGGAGCGCCTTCGCCAAAGCGCACGAAGCGCCCGGCAGCGGCTATCACTGGGGCATGGCCACCCCGCACGCCAATCTCCCGCGCGGCACGCGGATCAAGGTCGGCGCCACCGGCTCGCTCAAACAGATTCTGTTCGGCCCGGCCGAAGTGGATGACGGCAGCCAGAACCTCGTCGGCGCCATCACCACCTGCATGGGCAACGTGGGGGCCAGTTCGCTCCCGGAGTTTCAACAAACCGAAATCATCATCGCGCCCTCGATCAAAACCGAAGGCAAGCTCTTCCAAACCGTGCAAAGCGTCGGAATGGGAAGCAGCTGACCGGGAAGTGACAAATGACGAGTGATGAGTGACAAGTAGTCGCCCCGTGATCATGTCGTTCGTCACCCGTCACTCCTCACTCATCCGCTTCCAATGAACCGCCGAGTCGTCATCACCGGAATGGGAGTCGTTACGCCTTTGGGCAACGATCTCGAAGTCTTTTGGAAGAACCTGCTCGAAGGGCGCAGCGGCATCGTCGACATCTCGCGCTTCGATACCACCGGCTATGATTGCCGGATTGCCGGTGAGGTACGCGATTTCGATCCGAAATCGGTTTTCAACAATCCGAAGGAACACAAGCGGACGGATCGCTTCGCGCATCTCGCGATGGGCGCGACGAAGAGCGCGATGCGCGATTCCGGCATCGACTTAGACAAAGTGAATCGCGACCGCTTTGGCGTGCTCGTTAGCAGCGGCATCGGGGGATTGAAAACGCTCGAAGACCAGCACAGCGCGCTCGTCAACAAGGGGCCGGGCCGCGTTTCCGCCTTCACCATTCCGATGCTCATCAGCAACATGGCGAGCGGGCTCATCTCGATGGAATTTGGATTGCGCGGACCGAACATGTGCATCGTCACGGCCTGCGCGACCTCGAACAACGCGATCGGCGAGGCCTGGCGCATCATCAAATTCGGCGACGCCGACATCTTCCTCGCCGGCGGCTCGGAATCGTCCATCATTCCGGTCGGTTTGGCGGGCTTCGGCGCCATGAAAGCGCTCAGCACGCGCAACGACGAACCGCAGCGCGCTTCGCGACCGTTCGATGTCGATCGAGACGGATTCGTGATGGGTGAAGGCGCGGGCGTAATGGTGGTCGAGGAATTGGAGCACGCCAAAGCGCGCGGCGCCAAAATCTGGTGCGAACTTTCCGGCTACGGACTTTCGGGCGACGCCTATCATATGACAGCTCCGCCGCCCGATGGCGAAGGCGCTGCCCGCGCGATGAAGATGGCGCTCGACCACGCCGGGGTCGGACCGGCCAACGTCGACTATGTCAACGCACACGCCACTTCCACCGGACTCGGTGACATTTGCGAGACGCGCGCGATCAAGGCGGTCTTCGGCGAGCACGCGAAGAACGGGTTGTCGATCAGTTCGACCAAGTCGATGACTGGCCATTTGTTAGGCGGAGCCGGCGCGGTCGAGATGGCGGTCTGCGCGCTGGCGATTCGGGATGGCAAAATTCCGCCCACCATCAACCTCGAGAATCCCGATCCGGAATGCGATCTGGATTACACGCCGAACGTCGCGCGCGAAAAGAAGGTGCGGGTCGCGGTCAACAATTCGTTTGGCTTCGGCGGCCATAATGCCACCCTGGTGGCGATCGAATACAAGGAGTAAGCCGTCGACGCCGAGGGTGCGGGATGGGATAATCAGCCCTCGAAAACACTCGTAACGGCTCGGGCACGCAGCGTCGCCGCCGCCGTCATTAGTTAGGCTTCTCCGCGCTTGTGCGTGGCTGCGGGAGATCAGCTTCCGAACGAAACCCAGTCCCACGCTTTGCCGAGCGAGACGGCTACAACCAGAGCGCCGGCGGCGCGAGCTCGACCGAATTCCGCGCGGGATCGCGGAAATAGATCGAGCGGCCGCCCTGCGGCCAATCGACCTCAGCCTCAATCGCAATGCCATACTCGCTTAGCCGCCTTCTCCAGCCTTCGAGCTCGGAACCGTCGATCACAAACGCGATGTGCCCTTCTCCGTCGGCGCCATGCGTCGGCACCTCGCTGTCTCGAATTCGCGTCCGCGCCGGATTAAAAACGAGCAGCACCGTCGCGCCACAACGAAAGGCCATCCCGCGATTTTCCATCTCCGAAATTTTCTCGAGTCCAAGCACGCCACCATAGAATTTCTCCGCCGCCGCGAGATCGTTCGTGTAGATGGCCGCCTCGCTGAGTTGACCGACTTTCACGGGACGAGAATGGCCGCGCGGGCCCGGAGCGGCAAGACTCGGTTTGCTGTTTGCCGCTCCGGCCCCAACCTTATCCCTACGATGCGAGATATCGGAAAACTCCTCGTGATCTTTGGCGGGACGCTGGTCATTCTCGGTCTGGTGCTGTGGAGCGGCTTTGGCGCCGGCTGGCTCGGACGTCTGCCGGGCGATATCCGGATCGAGCGCGGCAACTCGACCTTCTATTTCCCAATCGTCACCTGCATCGTTCTCAGCATCGTCCTGAGCCTCCTTTTCTCGCTTTTCCGTCGTTAGGCAAATGGCCGTCGCGACGGAAAGAAACAGGCGGCTTGAGCGGCATGTCGCACGGTTGCGCAATTGCCGTCGCTGTCCACGCATGCATCCGCCGCCGGTCTCGGGTGGCGCAGTCGTGAGCAAGGCGTTGCTCGTCGGCCAGGCGCCCGGAGTTCGCGAACCAGTTACGGGGAAGCCCTTTGCCTGGACGGCGGGGAAAACGCTTTTCCGCTGGTTCGAAGAGGCGGTTGGCCTGACGGAGGAAGACGTGCGCGCGCGAATCTATTTCGCCGCGGTCTGCCGCTGTTTTCCCGGCAAAGCTCCGGGCGGGAGCGATCGCGTTCCGAACCCACAGGAAATCGCGAATTGCTCCTCCTGGCTCGATCGCGAAATCGAAATCCTGCAGCCGCGGCTCGTCATCCCGGTCGGGAAACTCGCGATCGCACAATTTCTCCCGATCGAGAAACTAGACCGGATCATCGGAAAAAGTTTTCGTGCGGAGCGCGCCGGCCAAAAGTTCGATCTGATTCCCCTGCCCCACCCTTCGGGCGCATCGCCCTGGCATCGGATTCCACCCGGCCGCGATCTGCTACGGCAGGCGCTCCAACTTATCGTCAGGCACCCAGCCTTGCCGAAGCGCGCCTCCTGAATTCCTGCTTTCCTGTTTTCCCGATTCATCCTTTCTTCACCCATGACCAAGCCCATCCGCGTCACCGTCTGGGGCGAGAACGTCCATGAGCGCAAGAACGCGATCGTGGCGAAAATTTATCCCGACGGGATGCACAATTGCATCGCCGAAGGCCTGCGCGAGAATTCGGAGTTCGACGTCCGGACCGCCACTCTGCAGCAGGCTGATCATGGCCTGACGAAAAGTGTTCTGGCCGGGACTGATGTTCTCGTCTGGTGGGGCCACGCCGCGCATCGAAAGGTGGCGGACAAAATTGTCGAGCGCGTCCTCGGCCGGATTTGGGAGGGAATGGGTTTGATTGCCCTTCATTCGTCGCATTACTCGAAGGTCTTCAAACGGCTCATGGGCACGAGCTGCTCGGTCAGCTGGCGCGAGGCTGGCGAGCGCGAGCGGCTCTGGGTTTGCAATCCCGGCCATCCGATCGCGTGCGGGATCGATCGCTGCTTCGAAATCGAGAACACCGAGATGTATGGCGAGCCCTTCGGCATCCCGGCGCCGGACGAGATCGTTTTCATCTCCTGGTTTGAAGGCGGCGAAGTTTTCCGGAGCGGCTGCACCTGGAAACGCGGCAACGGCAAAATCTTCTATTTTCGTCCCGGGCACGAAGCGTATCCGGTTTATTATCATCCGGTCGTCAGGCAGGTGCTGCGGAACGCGATTCGGTGGGCCGCGCCCGAAGGCCAGAAATGGATCGATAGTTGCCCGAAGATCTCGCTCGAGGAGACGCGCGAAAAGCTGGTCGCGAAAGGCCCGAAGTTGCACAAGGAAGGCGAAGCAGGTTTTCGTTAGGGCGAGGCTGGCCTAACGACAATTAGGTTACGCCCTTTCTTCCAGATCGAGACGTCGCAGGTCTCTTCCAAAGCGATGGTGAATCCGCAATAGCAAAAGGATCGCCACCGCCCCAAGACCAGCTACCAACCCATCCCAGAGCCCAACGGCGCCGAGGGAGGTGTGGAAACCGAGCAGATAGCAGAGCGGCATCATCACGATCCAAAAGGCCACGACACTGATGACCATCGGCACCCGTGTATCGCCCGCGCCCCGCAGCACGCCGGCAGCGACCACTTGCAGGCCGTCGAAGACCTGAAAAACGCCCGCCACCGGAATGAGCCGCGCCGCCACGAGCAGGACCCCCGCCTGGGTCGTATAGAGGGCCGCGAGTTGACTCGGGATGGCGATAAAAGTCACCGCACTCAGGACCATGAACGCCCCGCCACA
>DATBDG010000072.1:0-29209 GCA_036270055.1 Chthoniobacterales bacterium | reverse complement strand
CGGAGAGCTCGCGATTGATCGCCACCGCGCGCCCGCCCGGCTCGTAGACCACCGGATCTTCCAACTCGGCGGCCAGTTCCTTTTGCCGACCTTCGAGGGTGGCGATCTGCATTTCGAGTTCCTGCACGCGCTGCTCGCGTTCGCGTTTCGCCTTCGCTTCGGATTTTCGGATCCCGGCTTCGGCGCGTTTCTGCTCTTTTTGTTCGCGCAATCCCGGACCGCGCCTCGACTCTTCGGCGCGGTTGGTTTTGGGCTGCAGATTCGTTAGGCCGTTCCCGGCCGTGAGCGCCGCGCGCTCCGAGCCCGCCTGCGTCTTGTCGAGGTAGTACTGGTAATCACCGGCGTACGTGGTGAGCTGTCCGGCGTTGATATGCAGAACGCTCTGGGCGATGGCGCGGATGAAATGCACGTCGTGGCTGATGAAGATGAGCGTCCCTTCGTACTGTCGGAGCGCGCCGATGAGGGCGTCGATCGAGCCGACGTCCAGGTGAGTCGTTGGCTCATCCATCAACAATAAATTGGGCGGATAAAGCAGGAGCTTAACGAGCGCGAGGCGGGATTTCTCGCCGCCGCTCAGCACGCCGACGGTTTTGAAAACATCGTCGCCCCGGAAGAGAAACGAGCCGAGCACGGTGCGCGCGGTTTGCTCGGACACCGGCTCCGGCACATCAAGCACGCTCTCGAGGACGGTGTGCCTGACGTTGAGCATCTCGACCCGATGCTGCGAGAAGTAGCCGACTCGAACGTTGTGCCCGAGCACGCGTTCGCCTTGCTGCACGGGCAAGACACCCGCGAGCAGTTTGAGCAAAGTGGATTTCCCCGCGCCGTTAGGCCCGACGAGGACGGTGCGCTGCCCGCGTTCCGCCTCGAACTTCAATTGCCGATAGACGACGAGCTCACCGTACGCATGCCGCACGTCCTTGAGAGTGATGACTCGCAACCCGCTCCGCGGCGGTTGCGGAAATTGGAACTTGATCGTCTTCGCCTGCGCGACGGGCGCGGCAATTTTCTCCATCCGATCGATCTGCTTCAGCTTGCTCTGAGCTTGCGACGCCTTGCTCGCCTTGGCGCGGAAGCGATCGGCGAAACGCTGGAGCGATTCGATCTCTTTCTGCTGATTTTTGTAAGCGGCGAGCTGTTGCTCTTCGCGCGCCGCCTTTTGTTCGAGGTAGCTGTCCCAGTTGCCGCGATAGCGCACCAGCTTCGTGTGGGCGATCTCGACGATGCTGCCGACGAGCGCGTTCAGGAATTCGCGATCGTGCGAGATCATGAGAATCGCGCCCGGATAGCTCTGCAAATAATTCTGGAACCAGACTAACGAATCGAGATCGAGGTGGTTCGTCGGCTCGTCGAGGAGGAGAAGATCGGGCTCCTGCACGAGGAGGCGCGCGAGATGGGCCCGCATGATCCAGCCGCCGCTCAACGCGCTCGCGGCACGATCGAAGTCGCTCTCGCGAAAAGCGAGCCCGGCCAGGATCCGTTTCGCTTTCGGCTCGATCTCCCAATCGTGCTCGTCTTCCAGTTGTTGATGCGATTTTCCACAGGCGAGTTCGAGGACCGATTCCTCGCCGGCCGCCGCCGTCTCCTGCGGGAGATAACCAATGGTCGCATTTTTCTCGAGCGAGATCGTCCCCGAATCGGGCGAGGCTTCGTCCAGAATGAGCGAAAAGAGCGTCGACTTTCCGACGCCATTCGGCCCGACCAGCCCCACGCGATCACCTCGATTCACCTGGAGCGAGACATCCTGGAAGAGAACGCGCCCGGCGAACGATTTGGAAACTTGTGAAACAGTGAGCATGGAATTCGACTCGTGCTCGTGCTCGTGCTCCTAATCGTGCTCGTAATCGACCGGAAGAGATTCGAGCACGATTACGATTACGAGCAGGAGCACGAGGAAGAGTGCCGGCGGAGGGGATCGAACCCACACACCCTTGCGAGTACCAGATTTTGAGTCTGGCGCGTCTGCCAGTTCCGCCACGCCGGCTTTTCGAGCGGCCCAGAAGCTACGGAGATCGCCGAGAGCTTGCAAGCCGCGCTTCAGTGCGATGTGACACGAAGGAAAAGGCGCATTTGTTCCAGCTCGGCTTCGAGTTCTCGCTTGAAAGCGCGATCGCGCGGCGGACCTCCGGCCACGTAGCCGAACGCGCTCGTCAGTTCGCCATTTTTCATCGCCAGATTGCCCCAGCCGATCACCCGATCGCGCCAGAGGAGCGGGAGCGCGTAGTAGCCGAGTTTGCGTTTGCGCGCCGGGGTGTAGGCCTCGAAGCGATAAGCCCAGCCCCATAAGAGTTCGAAGCGCGTTCGATCATGCACCACCGGATCGAAGGGCGCGAGCAAGCGTACCCTCTCCGGCGTCCGCGCCTTTCGCGGGTTCTCTTCGTTAGGCCAAAACCAGTCCATCCCTTCCACCCGCTCCCGCGAGAGCCGCTCCTGGGCCCGGCGCAGCGCTCGGCCAATTTCTTTCTCCCATTGCGGCACCGCATAGCGCAACCGGCGCACATAATACGAGAGACTCGCGCCCGGCAGGGGCGCGTAAAGATTGACCACCACATCGACCAGCGCATCAAGCCGCGCGCGACGCGCCGCCTCATTGAGGAGCGGCGTCTCGTGCCGATGCGTGCGGTAAACCCGGATGCCTTTATCGCGTCGCGTCACCCTCAGCAAACCGCGGTAATGAAGCCCGTCGAGCATGTGCGTGGTGGCATGCGATGAGCCGCCCCAATAATTCCGAACCGTGCCGTGCGCAAAATGCTCCTGCGCTTCGCGCGGATGCACTTCACCTCGTGCCGCGATGAATTCGAGGAGCGATTTCTCCTTCTTCCGCGCCGACTCGACTGCGGACTGGTCCCCGTCAGCCGACATCTGCACGTCTGCTCGGGGATGCATCAAGGCCTGCAGCGCCCGGGTTACGAATCCATAGGTGACGAAGAAATCTTCCTCGACCTCAAGCGACTCGTACCCCCGTTCCAGATCTCCGGCCCGATAACCTTTGACCCGGTGACGCAGAATCAAATCCTGCGCCCGCGCCGGCGCCCGAATCGGGTCGGCCTGCACAAAGTCCATGTGGGAAAACGCTCGCCGCAAGCTCGTCGGCGCGAAGAGCGACCGGCTAACCGCAAATCGTCGCAAATCATCCAGGGTCAGACTGGTGCGCAACATGGCTCTACCTTCGTCAGCCCGCGAGACTTTTCAAAACCCAGGCATGCGACGTAGAACAAAAAAGGAACGGCGCATGGCCGTTCCTTCTCTGTTTGTGAATGGGTCGATTACTTCAGCGAGACGTCGTCCACGCGGAAGGTGGTGGTAATCGAACTGTCCGTCGTGCTCCGGAATTGCAACCGGACCGTCTGCCCCTTGTAGGCCGCAAGACTAAACGTTTTGAGCGAGTAACTGCCGGCCGTCGTCTTGTCCTTGTTGCTGTAGGTTGCAACGGTCGAAAGCAAAACGCCCGTGGTGCTGCGCACCTCGACATACATATAGTCATAAGCCGTCGTGGCCGACTCGCTGGAACTGCAATTGAACCAGAACGTCAGATTCGCCGGCGCGGTGGACGGGATCGTTACCGTTTGGTAGACCTGCCCCGAGACGCTATTATTGACGCCGAAATACATGTAGCCCGTTCCACCGTGGGGATAATTGCCGTTGTTGGTGTAGAACGCGCCGGCGCCCGATAGGACCCAGGGCGAGATGCTGCTCTCCAGCGCACCGTTTACAATCAACTCGCTTGCCGGCGTGGGAGTCGGTGTGGCCGTCGGAGTCGGTGTAGCCGTCGGAGTCGGTGTAGGTGTGGGCGTCAGAGTTGGAGTAGGCGTCGCGGTCGGAGTCGGAGTTGCGGTCGGAGTGGGCGTCGGAGTCGGGGTCGGCGTGCCGGTCGCGAGCTTGAAACTGCCAATCCGCGTGCGCCAGTTATACGAGGTTGTCGAGGAATAATATTCACTCGTGAACCAGAAGGTGGTGTCGTCGACCGGATCGACGGTCAGCGCCGCATAGTCACCCCAGCGGTTCCCGCTTCCGGTCTGGCTGCCGAGGCCATCATAGAGATGCGCTTCACCCTGGCCCAGGGTGTTGAGCGGATCGGTTGCGAGGCGCCCGGCATAGCGAAGCTGGGGCTTGATGGTGGAGCTGGAAGCGCTAAACCCAAGCGCAAGATTGCCCTGCCCGTCCATCGCCGCGCTTCCCATCCAGCGCCAGGTCGTATCCGGCTGATAGGTGCTTTGCTGGTAAACTGTCACCGGCCCCGAGGTCACGTTGCGCAGCTCAAACCAGCGCAGACCCGAGACGGTGCCCGATTTGACGCTGTAGGTCCCGACGACCGATTCGTGGTCGCCAAAATTCCGGTAGGCCAGCCGAAACATGAGACGGTCACCGATGCCATCGAGGTAATTCGAGCTCGTGACTCCGTTTTGCGGAACACAAGCGCGAGTCGTAGGGCAGAGCGCGGTATAGGCAGCCGCCGCCGGAGTGGCAAAGGTGGTGAAGGTAGAGTTCGAAGGCGTAACGAAATCCGCGTGGAAATGATAAGTGGTGTAATTCGGGTTAGTCGCCTGACCGGGGAATCCGACAAAGGTGTTCGGCGCGCCCGCGGGGGGCAGGGTCGGTCCATCCAGGTCGGCGGGGAGAAAGGCATCGACGCTTCCACCGAGAGGTCCGGTCGGACTGACAAACGTGGCGGTCTGCCCGGCGAGCATTTTCGTCCGATCGAAGGCGAAGGCCTGGGGGCCGAGATACGACGTGCCGCTGGAGTTAAATACGTTCATGCTCATGTAATAGCCGTCGGGCCAGACACTGAGATGAGGGTAATCGAAAAAGTTACTCCCGAGATGGAAGGCATAGCGATAATAGGCCCCAGTCGCATCCGAGGTCTGCGAGACAGCGACACATTCATCCGTCGGAATCGAGGTGCCGGCGAACTGGCTAATGACCCAGCGGTTGGCCAGGTGGTCGTAGAGAACCACCGGGTCCCCACTGCCGTTCGTCTGACAAACACCGCCAAAGCCGGTCCAGATCGAAGTAATGCTGTTTGGCCCCAGGACCGAGGCGCCCGTGGCCTTGTCGAAAACCTGATACGCCTCATTGACCATTTGGACATATTGGGTGAGCCCCACCGCTCCATTGGTATCGGGCGGCGCACAGTTACAACCGACCCCGGGATAGCCAACCCCGTCGAAGGTGCGAATCGGAGCGGGAATGTTAGGCACGATCGAGCCAAAGGAGCCGGCATGCCAGCTTTGCACGACCGGGTCGGCCCCGTCCTTGTGCCGATAGGGCACTTTTGGGTTTTCATTCGCGTCGCGGTCACCGCCGCGTCTCACGTCGGCCTCGCTCCACCCGGGTAATTCACGGAGAGGCGGCGAAAGATCGTGGTGATACGAGGTGCCGACCTGAACCTGTCCTGTCGGTCTCGCCTCCTGCGCGACGGCCGAGGGGTTAAGGAGGGAGCTCAGCCCGAACAGTCCCACAAGGAGACTGACCGAGCACAAAAAAAGCGCGTAAACGCGCCGTGCAGAGAAAGCAGACCGGGTAACGACTGGCTTTTTCATGGTTTGTATTTATTTGATGTGGACGCGGCGAGGCTACGAGGTTTGCGGAAAATTACGACAGTTCTTCGATAACCATTTCGTAAGGTTTGATCGCGCGGTTGGCGACTTGCGGTCGCGACGGCTGCCGGATGCGCGTCCGAGGTGAAAACAGGCTGCCTCAGAATCGGCGGAGTTCGTCGAGAGCCTGCAACCCGCGCGGCGGACCGAGCACCTCGCGCAGGACAATAGCCCGTCGAATATTGCCGGGCGTGCGGAGGCTCGCGGCTAACGACGTGGGCGCGGCGGGAAGACGCGGGGCAGATCTCCGGATCGCGGAGGCGGGAATCGGGGGCGGGGCGACGACGGGCGGCGGCGTTTCCTCGATCACCACCACCTCGGGTGGAACGGTCGTGACGGGCGGCAATGGCGGCATCTCCTGCGGCGTCGTGACTAACGGAGGCAATGGCTGCACCCAACTCCGTTTGACCTTTGGCGTTTTTTGCGCGGGCGAGGGCGTGACGACACGGCGCGGACGCACCGGTGGTGGTGGTTGCGTTCCGGCGGGCATCCCGAGCGCTTCCAGGAAACGGCGCACCCGCTCCTCCTCACTCTCCGCTGGCGGTCGCTGCGGTCGCGCCTGTTCGTTAGGCGGAGGCGGCTCCGGTTTTTTGGAATCGCTCGAACCCTGGCTGGTGAGCCATTTGAAAAGGAGCGCCAACCCGGCGAGGACGAGGAAGATGAGAGTGTCGTTCATCTGGACGTGGTAAGTGACGGGTGACGAGTGACGAGTTGCTTAAGCACCCTCGGTGGACTGTTTCTCCGCCGTCCCGATCGATTCGCGCATCGTTGTGTCGGCCTGCACATTTTTCATCCGCACGTAATCCATGATGCCGAGGTTGCCGGAGCGGAAGGCATCCGCCATCGCCTGCGGCACCAGCGACTCGGCTTCCACCACCTTGGCCCGCATCTCCTGGGTTTTGGCCCGCATTTCCTGCTCAACCGCGACGGCGGCGGCGCGGCGCACTTCAGCCTTCGCCTGCGCGACCCGCTTGTCGGCGTCAGCCTGTTCGGTTTGCAGCTTGGCGCCGATGTTGTCGCCGATGTCGACGTCGGCAATATCGATCGAGAGAATCTCGAAGGCAGTGCCGCTATCGAGTCCTTTCTGGAGGACGAGCTTGGAAATGCGATCGGGATTTTCGAGCACGTCCTTGTAGGTGTCGGCTGAGCCGATCGAGGTCACGATCCCCTCGCCCACCCGCGCGATGATCGTTTCCTCGGTTGCGCCGCCGACGAACCGGTCGAGATGTGAGCGCACGGTGACGCGCGCTTTTACTTTCACCCCGATGCCGTCCTTGGCCACGCCGTCGATTGTGGTCCGGCCCATCGCCGCACTCGGCACGTCGATGATTTTTGGATTGATGCTGGTGCGAACAGCTTCGAGGACGGTCTTGCCGGTTCCCTTGGTCGCGAGGTCGATCGCGCAGGCGCGATTGTAATCGAGCGAGATGCCGGATTTGTCGGCCGCGATCAGCGCGAGGATGACGTGGTTGACATCGCCGCCCGCGAGGTAATGCGCTTCGAGCGGATCGCTCGGGATATCGATCCCGGCTTTGACCGCAGTGATGCGATTATCGACGATCAAACCGACCGGCACCTTGCGCAGGCGCATTGCCACCATCTTTCCGATCCCGACCGGCGCGTTCGCCACCCGCGCCCGGAGCCAGAGCCCGAAAAAGTTGAAAAGGACAATTGCGAGGACGAGGGCGATGACCGCCAGGACGGCGACGGCGAGGAAGTAAAGAGATTCCATGGGAAGAATTTACGGGAGCGAATCATGCGCGGAAAGCGCTAATTGCGACCTGTAGCGGCACGGAAACGGCGGCCATAGACCGCCGCTACAGTTGCATGTTCTAAGAAAAACCGAGGACCGGGTGTGGCACGTAGGGTTCCTCCAGCGCCGCCGTCTCGTTAGGCGCGAGCTTCACCGCGAGGGCCGCAACCGCGTCATCGAGATGATGCGGTTTTGTCGCGCCGATGATCGGAGCGGTCACAGCGCTCTTGTGCAGCATCCAGGCGAGGGCGAGTTGCGCGGGCGCAATGTTCTTTTCCGCGGCCATTTGGTTGACGCGTTCGACCACTGCGCGATCGGAATCTTCGGTTTGTTGGTAAAGCTTTTGGCCGTATTCATCGCTCGCGGCGCGTCCACCACCCGAGTCGCCCCATGGACGAGCGAGCCGGCCGCGCGCGAGCGGACTCCAGGGGATGACGCCGATTCCCTCCACCTCGCACAGCGGCAACATCTCCCGCTCCTCCTCGCGGTAGAGCAGGTTGTAATGCGGTTGCATCGAGACGAAGCGAGTCCAGCCGTGGCGATCGGCAAGATAGAGAGACTGGCAGAGTTGCCAGGCCCACATGGAAGAGGCGCCGATGTAACGCGCCTTGCCCGACTTCACGATATCGTGCAGCGCTTCAAGCGTTTCCTCGATCGGCACGTCATAGTCCCAGCGATGGATTTGATAAAGATCGACGTAATCCATCCCCAGGCGCCGAAGACTGTCATCGATCGCGTTCATGATCGCCTTGCGCGAAAGGCCGCCGGTATTGGGCGCCTCGCGCCAGGGGAAAAAACATTTCGTCGCGACGACCAGCTCATCTCGCCGCCCCATCTCGTGCAAGGCGCGGCCGACAATTTCTTCGCTCGTCCCGGCAGAGTAAACATTCGCGGTATCGAAAAAATTGATCCCGAGCTCGAGGGCGCGGGCCATAAAGGGGCGGCTTTGCTCTTCGTCGAGTGACCAGGGATGGCTCCCACGGCCAGGCTCGCCGTAGGTCATGCAGCCGAGGCAGAGGCGCGAGACTTTGAGTCCGGATTTTCCGAGTCGGGTGTATTCCATGGTAAAATGTAGCACGGCGAGAATGCCGGGTAGCGCCCGCAGAATGCGGCGCTGCCGAGCCGTTCCTCTGCGGCGCCAAAGGAGACGAGGAGACGCTCTGCTGCGATAGGTATGTGACTGCATGAAATATTTTTCTCTGCTCGATCTCTCGCCCATCATCGAAGGCGGCGATGCGGCTCTTGCTTTTCGCAACACGCTCGATCTCGCGCAGCACGCCGAGGGGTGGGGCTATCACCGCTTTTGGCTGGCGGAACATCACAACCTTCCCGGCATCGCGAGCGCCGCCACCTCGGTCATCATCTGTTATGTCGCGGCCGGCACGAAACGCATTCGGGTCGGAGCGGGCGGGATCATGTTGCCTAACCATTCTCCGCTCGTCATCGCGGAGCAGTTTGGAACCCTTGAGGCGCTTTATCCGGGCCGGATCGATCTCGGGCTCGGTCGCGCTCCGGGGAGCGATCAATTGACGGCCCGAGCCTTGCGTCGCAATCTCGGGAGCAGCGGCGACACTTTCCCGGAAGACGTGCTTGAGCTGCAAGCCTACTTCGAGCCCGCAGAACCCGATCAGGCCGTGCAAGCGGTGCCGGGCGCGGGGGCCAAGGTGCCGCTCTATTTGTTAGGCTCGAGCGATTTCAGCGCCCGGCTGGCGGCCGAACTCGGTTTGCCCTTTGCCTTTGCCTCGCATTTCGCCCCGGAATATCTGGAGATCGCGCTCGATCTTTATCGTCGCAATTTCAAACCTTCCGCCGCTCTGGCGCAACCGCACGCGATGATCGGCGCCGGCATTTTCGCGGCCGAGACCGACGCGGAAGCGGCGCGCCTCTTTACCTCGGCGCAGCTTCAATTCCTCACGATGGTGCGGGGCCGGCCGGGTAAACTCCCGCCGCCGGTCGAAAGCATGGAGGGACTTTGGAGCGTGCCGGAGCGTGCCGCGGTCCGTCAACGCACCCGCTTCTCCGCCGTCGGCTCGGCGGAAACGGTGAGACGCCGCCTCGAGGAAATACTGGAGGAAACGGCGGCCGACGAAATCATTGCGACCGCACAAATCTACGATCACGCCGCGCGTTTGCGCTCGTTTGAGATCGCCGCTGAAATCCTTTCCGGACTCGTTAGGCAAGAACCGCTCAGCGCCCGAAGCCCGGCGGCGGCGGGACAATAACCTGACGGCGACTTCCGGAGACGGAAAGAATCCAGCGCCCATCCGAAGTCGTGCCCACCAGCTCGGCCGGAGAAGAACCGACATGTAAGTTGGGCACGGCACGGGCTCGCTTCACCTGATGGGCAACGCGCCGGCTCTCTCTCGAAGAATGCTTCGAAGCACTCTTTCGCGTCGCCGTGGCGCGTTTCCTCGCGGCAGCTTTCGGCTCGGTTGCAGGCTCGCTGCTGGCAACGGTATTCGATTCGGCCGCTCCCGACGGACTGGCGGCCGGCGCAGGCGGAGCCGTTTCAACTGAGGCCGCGTCATTCTCGGCCACGGTCGGGGAGGAGACGGATTCCTCGCTTTCGGACCTGCCCGCCGCCGGAGCGGGCTCCTCTGCGGCCGGCGGCTCAACCGGGCCTTCGGAAGGCGGTGAAAATTCGAGCGGCGAGCGGTCGTTAGACGCGATTGCGAGGTCGCTTTCACGGTTGGGTGATTCGTTAGGCTGAGGCACGCTCGCAGGCGGGATGGATTCCCTGACCCGCGGCGCGCTGCCTGCGCTCAAGCGGGCCGACGCGGCCGGCATCTCGACCGGCTCTTCCGCGGAGACCGGTTCGCCTGCATTCGAACGATCCACTTTGGCCGCAGCAAATTCGTTCTCTAGATCTGCCTTGGCTGCCGCTGGCGAAGTGGCGGCCGGGATCGGGGAGGCAGTTATTTTCTCAGTCGCACGCGAGGCCGAGCCGGCACTCGTCAGCCGCAAGTCGTTCGGCGACGCCTTCGGCACCGACAGGGTGTGTTGCGTCGATTGAACGGAGTTGTGGCTAACGACCGGCCAGGGGAGGAACACGATGGCCAACGCCACCAGTCCGAGGCAGGCGGCCGCCCAGGCGAGCCGTTTGATCGGAATCGCCGGCCATGGTTTTGCTTCGGCTGAGCCCTCTCGGGCGATGATTGGCAGGGCGGGGCGCTTCCGCACCTTACTCCGCCGTTCCACACGCCCGAGACAAGTCTGGAGATAAGACGCGAGCGCAACCGGATCCTGCGGGCGTTGATCAGGGCTCACGCTCAACATTCGGCCGAGTAAATGACGCACGATCCTTGGGGTGCTGCGGAGGTTGCCCCCTGCGCTCGGCGCCGGCGTCCAGCCCGCCGCAGCCGAGGCGGGCGGCGCCCCGGTGAGCAGGAACCACATCGTGGCCCCAAGCGAATAGACCTCCGAGCGAATGTCGACCCGGCCCTCGCTCAGTTGTTCGGGGGCGGCGAAGCGGGCCGCGTTATCGATGCGTTCGTCGCCCACTCGAGAAAAATCCGGCGCGGGCGCCAGCCAGTGCAGCACCTTGACTACTGGCCACTCACCTTCCGCCCTTTCCTCGGCGACGAAGAGGATGTTGCCCGGATTCAAGGCCGGATGATGCAAACGCTGGAACGCGGTTGCATTCATCGCCTCAACCACCTGGATCGCGACCCGCAGCACGGCGCCCACCGACAACGGCCCGTCGGCTCCGACCCAGGCTGCGGCCGTGTGACCTTCGCAATATTCGGTCACGTAAATCAGTTCATCTTTGTCCCGGCCGAAATCGAAGAGCCGCGGGAGATTGATCTGGTTGATCTCCTGCGCGGCTGCCGCCTCCGCCTCCGCACGCTCCAGCAAAGCCCCGTCGTTAGGCGCGGGCGCCGCCACAAGGGTAAGCGCGACCTCGCGGCCGCTCGCTATTTCCTGGGCGCGAAAAGTGCGCGCAGTTGGCGATCGATGCAGTTCCACCGGCAGCCCGTTCCGACTGAGGGAAAGGCGATAGCGTCCGAGAAATATTCTGTTTTCCATCGGGTTGCTGGCTGCTCGCTGCAATGCGACGGGGCAGAGCGCGGGTGAAGCCGTTTACTTTAGACTTCGTTTCCCGAGGTTTATTCGCGCTTTCCTAGTAAGAAAAAATCGGTGCTTTCCCGGCCCCCCACGATCGCGATTGCGGGCTTATTCGTCCGAATGGAGAAAGTAGCCGCCGGCGTTTTTGTCGCTTTCGAGCTTCAGCAAACCCCGCTTTTGCGCTTCGAGGAGCAGATCGCTGAAGGTGCGGAACCCGTAGGCGCGCTCATTGAATCCCGGATGCTGACGCTTGATCGCCTGCTTCACCCGCGAGCCGTGGACGGCGTAATCCTCACCGCGTTCGGCGCGTAGCGCATCGAGGGTGTTGGTCAGGAGCTCAAGCGCTTCCTCGATCGGCGGTCCCTGATTTTTCCCCGGCGAAGTTTTCGGCGGCCCCTTCGCGGTCGCGGCGCTCGGACGCTTGCGGGTCGACTCCGTTCGCACCAGGTCGTCGTAGTAGATGAACTCGTCGCAGTTGGTGATGAAAAGATCGGAAGTCGATTGCTTCACTCCCACACCGATGACCGTTTTATCGTTCTCGCGCAGCTTGCTCACGAGCGGCGAGAAATCGGAATCGCCGCTGATGATGGCGAACGTGTCGACGTGACTTTTCGTGTAACAAAGATCGAGCGCGTCGACCACCATGCGGATGTCGGCGGAATTTTTCCCCGACTGCCGGACGTGTGGAATTTCGATCATCTCGAATGCGGCTTCGTGCAGTCCGCGTTTGAACGATTTGTAGCGATCAAAATCGCAATAAGCCTTCTTCACCACGATGTGGCCCTTGAGGAGAAGACGCTCGAGCACCTTGCGGACGTCAAAGGCCGGGAACTGCGCGTCGTGCGCCCCGAGCGCGATATTTTCCAGATCGAGAAAAACCGCCATCGTGGCGTCGGCATCTTGGGCGCTCATTGCTCAACGATGGAGGCATGATCGGGTTCGCGAAACAGGAAAAAATTCATAGGTTAAGGAAATGAGGACGCTGCTGCTGGTCGCATTGTTCTTCCTGCCGGCCTGCCATCGGGCAAAAGAGGCGGCTGAACCCGCCACGCCTGCCGTGCAACAACAGCCGGCGGAGCGCGCCGCCGAGGTGCCGGAGTCGATGCAACGGCAGTGGACATTTCTCAACCGGATTCGGCAGGACGAGGCTTACAGCGCCATGATCAATCGCACGATGTTGAACGATCAAAATGAAATCAGCGTCGTGCTCTACTCCGGCGTCGCGCGGGAGAGAGTGCCGGATCTGATGCGCAAAGTCATGACCGAGATGGGGCAGGAATTCCCGCACGAAGATGTGACTGTCGCCGTCTACCAGTTCCCGAGCCCGCCGAAAAGACTCGGCACCGCACACCTCGACGGAAAGACCGCGCAAGCGACCTACGTCCCCGAGAAATGACACGCAGCTCTTAGTGGCAACCCGTTGGTCGAGGACGGTTTCCGGCTGAAATTTTCGTTAGGCCTCTCATTGCGCCCGAAATTTCGGACGATCAAAACGTTACTCCTCCTTCAAGATAAAGCTGATATCGCCGCTCGGCTCCAGCCGCGCTGTCTGCACCTTCTCCTTATCTTCCTTCTGTGCCTCCAACCGCAGATCCTCCTCCAAGTCCAGCTCCGAGATGAGCATGGCTCGCATGCCTTTTCTTTGATAGGCGCCATCTTTCACCAGCACGATCGGTCGCCCCTTTGCCAGCATGCTAAGAGCCGGCCATCGGTAGAACACCCAGGCCAGAAGCCGGTGCAGGAGCACCATCGCCAAACCGGCCGCCACTGTCGCAAAGAAAGGGCCGCTCCCATTGATCGCGCGCGCCAGCACCGAGCCTATGATCACGATAAAAACAAGGTCGAAGGCAGACTTCTGCGTCAGCGACCGGCGGTCGCCGAGCCGGATCATCACGAGCGCCGCAAAGAAAACAATGATTCCGCGCAATGTGACTTGCACGAACGTTAGATCATGCGGCTCACTGGCGAGGCCGAGCGCCTGGTAAACAAACCGCCAAATTGCGTCCATCGCTTTACCTTTTTAGGAAGCCCACCGTTTATTCGTCCCGCGGGCAGCTGTCCAGCACGAAAGATCGCCCGGCTTCAGGAGAAGACCGAACTCACTGAGGTAGCGGCCCTCCGGGTCCGCCGCCTCGTCCCGCGCTTACCTAGTTGCGTCGGCTCGCCTGCACTCTGGCGGGCGAGAGTCAGAGGAACTCAACAGAAGAACTCTATGAAATAGCTCTTGGTGAGTTTGCGGCATTGGCCTTCGTCGGAGCAGCTTCGGCAAGCTCGTGCCGGATATCCTTGCCCCGGCAACTTTGATCGTTTCGTGCCCATGTATTCCCCGCCCTGTGCCGCTCCGGTAGCTAGAAGGCCACAATATTCTCCTAACCCCGAGCCCCACGCCGCCAGTCTGAGCCGCGCCGGCCGGATTTAACGGACCCACCACGGCGCCGGCTGGTAAAACCGTGGGTCGTTAGGCCAATTCATCCGCCGGGGACGGATCCGTGCCTCCTGCATTTCGCGGCCGCGCGGGGTGCGGCCAAAGACAGTCACGGGCGTGCCGACGTCGACGGCGTTGAAGATCGCGATCGCCTTTTGCTCGGGCAGGCGCACGCAACCATGCGAAGCCGGATAACCGGGCAGGTAACCCGCATGGAGGCCGGTCGCGCTGTTGAACCGAACGAAATACGGCATCGGCGCGGGGACGAATCTCGCGCCGCTCGGCACCGGCATGTCGGAGTCGGCGTCGGGCACGATGGTGTTGCCGTGCGCGTCCTCGATTCGGCCGTAGAGGGTCGAGTAATGGTTGCGCTCCTTCTCGATCACCTGGAAGGAGCCGGTCTCGGTGAGGTGCCCGTAGCGGCCGGAGGAGATCGGCGTGGAAAGAACGGCGCGCCCGTCGCGGATGAGATAAGCTTTCTGGTCCTGCAGATCGATCTCGATCGAAGCGGCGGGAGTCCCGGCGAAAGCGCCGGCGGCTGTGAGACAGAAAAGAAGGAGGAGTTTCCGTTTCACGAGGAAAAATAAATTCGCCTGACGCCGGAGCGCAACTGCAAGGTTGCGCAAGCTCAAGTTTGCAGATGGAAGGCTCTCCGGCCAGGCGGGAGCCGCGCTTTCTTCGCCGGAAGGCTTTCCGTCTTAAAGAAGGAGCGGTTCCCGACCGGTAGAGGCCGTCTGCCTCGCGGTAGAGGGGGTCAGTCTACCGGTAAGGATTGGTTCCTTATCGCTCGATCATTAAATCGATAGAAATTGGACGCCGAAGTTCAGTTGGGCGGAAAGGGCGTCCCCTTCAAGGTGCGGCCAACGGAAGCGAGGGAGGCTCTGCCGAATGTCCGCCTACTCGACGCCCCAGATCATCGCTACGGAAGTCGTTAGGCTGCCGCCCATGTTGAAGGTGAGGAATTTTTTCGCGCCCGGGATCTGGTGGGCACCTCCCTGGTTGGTCAGTTGCTGATACGCATCGACAACCTGGCGAACACCGGTTGCGCCAACCGGATGACCGTCGCCGATCAATCCGCCGCCGGCGTTGACCGGGATCTCGAAGTCGATCTTGCCACTGACATGTTCGCCGCGCACCTGCGGCAGCGCGGTCGCGCCGCTTTTGGCCAGCTCGGCGCCTTTGCCCGGCTCCGCCAGACCGAGGATTTCGTAGGCGACAATCTCGGTGATCGAAAAACAATCGTGCACTTCCGCGCCATTCATGTTGCGCGGCTTCAGGTTCGCCATCCCGAATGCTTTCTCGGCCGCCTTGCGCGCGGTGCTGAAATTGGGCGCATCTTTTTTCTCGAGCGCGAGATAATCGGTCGTGTGCCCGAAACCGAGGAGCTGCGGCACCTTCGACTTATCGATCCCATGTTTCTCGAGATACTTGCCCGAGACAAGGACGACAGCCGCGGCCCCGTCAGTGATCTGTGAGCAATCGGAGACGCGTAACGGTGGCGCAACACTCGGATTTTGTTCCGAGACCTGCGAGGCGCAATCGTAGGTGAGATTCGCCTCGCGCATCTGGGCGAGCGGGTTCAACGCGGCGTGTGCGTAATTCTTGTAGGCGACGGCGGCGAGGTCGTCCGGCGAGGCGCCGTATTTATCGATGTAAATCTGCGCGATGCGTCCGAAGAGTTTCGGAAACATGAAGTCGCCGTATTCCGGACGTTCGACGTCGAAATCGGCGGCGGCACCAAGAACATCCGAGCCATCCTTGGACGACATGGTTTTCTGTTGCTCGGCGCCCACGACGAGGACCGCATCGTGAAATCCGCCCATGATCCAGGTCGCGCCGAGCAAAACGGATAGCGCGCCGGAAGCACAGGCCGCTTCGGTGTGCATCGTCGGGATGCCGTGCAGCTTTTCGTCGATCTCGGGAATAAATGCGCCGAGGTGAAGCTGTTTCGTGAACTGGCCGGCATTGAAATTTCCCACCGCCGCGGCCTGAATTTCGCCCGGATCGATCTTTGCGTCTGCGATCGCTTTTTGGCCCGCTTCCTTGATCACGTCGCGGAGGGATTTGCCCTCCTTTTTTAAGTTCCGCTTAAAGTCAGTCCGGCCTGCGCCGAGGATGTAAACAGGTTCCATAAGATGTTATCCAGTTGATGTCGTCCCTTGCCCCCTGCGATTCGATCTTCCGCTCGCGTCGTGCGAGCAAAGCGCGGGTCGCCAACTATCCAATCGCTGAAAGGCCATCGCAAGTCCGCCGCTGCCATCCGACGAACGCTTTCCCTGCCAGCGCTTCAGACCAATCATCGTGGCAGGCGCCGACTGCTTGAAGCGGACGCGCGTTCTAGTCGGCAGGTGCAGCATGCCTGTCGGTTATGCTGAGGCAAGAAACATGGTCTTTCACAAGAGCACGATCATGGTCGCATTGTTATCCCATGAAAATTACAACTGAGATCGATACGAGGACGAAACCTGATCAGAAGCAGACGCAAAAATGGTTTCGCGCGCGGCGCCGGCGCCATGACCCGATGCTCGTCTTGAGCATGTCGCTCTTTAATTCGGGCCGCAGTTGGAATCGCATCTTCAATCCGATTCCGCAGTGCGAAAACGTCTGGGCTTAAACCATGAGCACAACCCTCTCGACCAGTCTCGCCGCGCAGCCTGTGGCTTATGTCGGGCTGCAACGCGAAATGCACGATGCGCTCCGCGCGCAGCACCCGGAGTGGATCACTCCGGATGGCGAATCCCCGATCTGTGATTCCTACGAAGAGCGCCTCGCGCAATTGCTCAGTCATGCCTTGGAATTCGAGCGCTCGCGCGCATCAAGCGAGCGCGCATCTCGCCGACCTCTTCGGGAAGAACTGCAGTCCAGGACTGCTCCCCGCCAGCGCGCTGCCACCATGCTCGCCGGCTATGCTGAGGAAAGAAACATGGTCTTTCATCAGAGTGCAGCTGCGCGCGATGGTTTTTGAAATGAAGAAAACACGAATCGTCATCGCAGGCGGCGGATTTGCCGGCCTCTATGCGGCGAAACATCTCGACAAACATCTGGCCCGCCGGCCGGAGATCGAAGTCACACTGATCGCGCGCGAGAACTTTATTCTCTTCACGCCGATGCTGCACGAAGTCGCGGCCGGCGATTTGGCGCCGGGCGATATCGTGAATCCGCTGCGGCGGATTTTGCGCCACGTCAACGTGATCCAGGCCGACGTGCAGTCGATCGATCCTGGCGCGCGCAAAATTCAGTGCGTTCACGGGTTGGAAGGCGAGGAGCTCGAGCTCGATTTTGATCATCTGCTCCTCGCCCTCGGCTCGGAGACGAACTTCTTCGAGAACGCCGGCATCCGCGATTGGGCGGTGACGATGAAGAATCTGAGCGACGCGGCGTTGCTCCGAAATCGGATGGTGGCCTTTATGGAGGAAGCGACGCTCGAGGCCGATGCGACCACGCGCCGTCAATGGCTCACCTTCGTGATTGCCGGCGGCGGATTTGCCGGCGCGGAAACGGCCGGCGCGCTCAACGATTTCCTGCACGAAACGGCGCACTACTATCCGCGCGTGGGCGACGAGGAGATTCGCGTCGTGGTGGTTCATCCGGGCGATTATTTGTTGCCGGAGCTGGGCGAAGAGCTGGGGCGTTACGCCGAACGCAAATTGCGCGAGCGCAAAGTGGAAGTGATCAAAGGGGCGCGGGTGACGAGCTATGATGGCTGGTTCGTTACCCTCGACAACGGCATCTCGCTTCCGGCGGCGACTCTCATCTGGACGGCAGGGGTGAAACCGAGCCCGGCGGTCGCGGCACTGCTGTGCCCGAAAGAGCGGGGGCGGATTCGCGCCAATGAATATCTCCAGGTTCCCGGGTTCACCGGCCTTTGGGCGGCGGGCGATTGTGCCGCCGTTCCCGATGGCTACGAAACCGGCAAATTTTTTCCGCCGACGGCGCAGCACGGAATGCGTGAGGCCGTCACCGCGGCCAAGAACATCGAGCGCACCATTCTCGGTCAACCGCTAAAGCCGTTTCGATACCGAACCATGGGGATGCTTGCGAGCATCGGCCATCACACCGGCGTGGCGAGCATGCTCGGATTCAAGTTCTCGGGTTTCGTCGCCTGGTGGATGTGGCGCTCGATCTATCTCGCGAAGCTTCCGCGGATGGTGAAGAAGCTCCGCGTCGTGGTCGCGTGGACGCTCGATCTTCTTTTCGGCCGCGACATCGAACAGATGATCACGCTGCGCGATGTGGAAGAACTGAGCGAGCGGTGGACACGTATTCGCGCTCAAACACAGAACAGATTATCCGCGACACCGGATGCTGCCAGCTTCCCGCAGCCAAAGTCAGCAGTTGGACTCGGTGAGCGAATCAAATAAACGACCTACTTTCGTCTGTCAGCGATTCACAAATTGAATCATATCGGACGAACAAACGAAACTGCGGTCGGTGATCGAAGCGTACTCCAAAGTTGGTCCGCTCTAGTCTACAAACTCGGCGATCGCCCGATATTTCTCTCTGAGATTTCGGATCAGTTGTTCGTAATGGTGAAGACGGTGGATGGCGTGATAAATCAGCCAGCAGCCGAGCACGACCAGACCAAGATTCAGCAGCAGAAGGGGCACCAGGAAGGGCAACACGGCCACGATGTCGTAGTAGCGCGATGTTGCGATAAGCACGCTAAGAACGGAAAGGGGCAAGGCGAAGACCGCGATGCCGGTGCGCAAAGAAGAAAGCGCCGTTCTTTTCTCGGCCAGGAGCACTTGGATTTCTCCCAGAATCGCATTGTCCAGCTGCGGTGGTTCGTTCGCGTCCATGCGTCAGTCCGTGCGATCTAACGGAGGGCGCTAAACGCTTCCTTCGCGCATAGGCAGAACTTCTCAGCGGCCGGACTAAGTTTTCCTTTGCGCGAAAGAATTCCTATCGCGACGCGCTTTGGTTCTGGTGTTAGGCGCAAGAGTTTAACCCGATCGTTAAACGCATAACTGAACGCGTCTGAGGTGATCGCCACTCCCGCGCCGGCGCTGACCGCGGAAAAAACACCCGACCAGCCGTCATGCTCCTCCACGATGCGCGGTTTATCGGTCATCCTCGCGAAAATCGCCGAGAGATATTCCTGGTAGCGGGGATACTCCTCGGGCAGAAGTGCGATGAATGGTTCGCGCGCGGCGTCGGCTAACGAGACCGACCGTTTTTTTGCGAACGGATGATCACATGAGACGGCCAGGCAAACGCGCCCGGTGAAGAGTTGTTCGAAGCGAAGCTCCTCCAGCGCGCTCGCTTTGAGCGGAGGCAAGAGGATGGCAAGTTGGAGCCGGCCATCGCGGACGCCCGCGATGTTTTTTTCGACGGGCCAATCGTGCAGCTTCACCCGCACGTTCGGCAACGCTTGCTGATACGCGCGAAGAAGCGTCGGCATGATCTGCCCCGTCGCGAGCGCCCAATCGCCGATGTGCAGCTCGGCCTCAGCCTTGCCGGCGATCGCGCGGACTTTGCCCACCGCGTCGGTTGTTTGCTTCAGAATCGCGCGCGCCTCGTCGAGGAAAGCGCGGCCGGCGTCGGTGAGGCGGACGGACTTAGCGGTGCGCTCGAGCAACTGCACGCCGATTTCTTCCTCAAGATCGCGGATCTGCCGGCTGAGCGATGGCTGCGAAACGTGCAAACGCTGCATCGCGGCGCGCGAGACGTTTTCCATCTCGGCCACGGCGACGAAGTAACGCAGGTGCCGGAGTTCCACTGCCCGGAAGAGTATGCCGCCAACGCATGCTGAGGCAAGGAACATAATCTTTCCGGAAACGACCTGGGCAATCCGATAGTGTCGTCATGAAAACAATATTGTTGGCAACGCTTAATCCATCAGCTCTTCCGGCCCTGCGCGTCGCCGGAGCGCTCTTTCTCGTCGCCAATCTGCTCGGCGGCGCCTACTTTTGGCATTATCGGCGACAATTCTTCGGTACCGATTCGACCGTCGACGGCGACCGCGCCGCGACTCGCCAGTTACAGGCCATCGTGCTCGCGATTCCGTGGCTCTTCATTACGTTTCGTATCCTCTATGTGTGGGTCGAAGCCTGGATTGCCTAACGGCTTTCATGCTGCGAAATCCAAAGCCGAGGCCAGATGGGTTTTTCCTCGAGGTCGCGAATCTGCCGGCTGAGCGACGGTTGCGAGACGTGCAATCGCTGCATCGCGGCGCGCGAGACATTTTCCATCTCCGCCACGGCCACGAAGTAACGCAGATGCCGCAGTTCCACCGCTTCGAGCGTATGCCTGCCGGGTATGCTGAGGCAAGAAACATAGTCTTTCCCGAAACCGTCGGCAGGCCTGATCGTGGGTCGAGAGAAATATATGAGTAGAACAATGGAAGCAATCATGACGCAGTTGGCCCCGGCGAAACGCAATGTGATACCGACGCCTGCGAAACTGCTGACGGCGAATTGGCAGACCGGCCTTGAGGCAGGAGGTCACGTGCAGCGCAAACTGCGTTTGACGTTCACGAAAGTTGCCGCAGCTCAGGCGGCGTAACCGTCATGGATTAATGTTTATGCAAGATCGTCAATTTATTCCCGATGCAGCGCGGCCGGAAAATATGCGCGCTCGACATTTTGATTTTGAAAGTCATAACGGAGCGATGAAGCGTTTTGCTTTTGTGAGTGCGCTCACGTTTGCTGCGTTGTTGTTCGTTGGTTGCGGCCGCAAATCGCAGCCTGCCGGTCCACCAACGCCCGAAGTTCTGGTGACAAGGGTGCAGCCGCATGACGTGCCACGCGTGCTGGAGCGCGTCGCGACGCTCGACGGATTCATTAACGCCACCATCAACGCGCGGGTCCAGGGATACATTGTCTCGCGCGATTACAAGGAAGGAGGCGTCGTGAAAAAAGGCGACCTCCTTTTTCAAATTGATCCGCGACCATTCGAGGCCGCACTGGCGCAGGCCAAAGGGACTCTGGCAAAGGACCAGGCCACACAAACCAAAACCAACGCGGATGAAAAGCGTGCGCAGGATTTGTTCAACAAAAAAGTCATTAGCGACTCCGAGCGAGACTCCGCCATCGCGGCTGCCGGGTCGAGCAGAGCAAATGTCGAAGCAGACGAAGCAGCGGTGCAGCAAGCCGAACTCAATCTTGGTTACACAAAGATTACTTCACCGATCGACGGCGTCGCCGCCATTGCTACCGCGCAAGTGGGCGATCTGGTCGGTCCAAGCACCGGATCGCTGACGAGCGTTTCACAACTTGATCCGATCAAAGCAATCGTGAGCGCCGGCGAAGGACCGTTCACCGATTTTATCAGTCGCCATCCCGATCCCGATGAACGCCACAATTACGTCAATTCGCTCCAGTTTGAACTGATTCTGGGCAATGGCGAGTTGTATCCGCACAAAGGAAAATTTTACGCGCTCGATCGCAATCTCGATCCCAAGACCGGCGCGATTCGCTACGAGGTCACGTTTCCAAACACGGGCAACAATCTGCGACCGGGACAATTCGGAAAAGTGCGATTCGTCGCCGATACGAAAAAAGGAGCGCTGGTTGTCCCACAGGAAGCGGTGAACGAGCTGCAGGGAAGCTTCCAAGTCGCAGTTGTCGATCAAAACAATAAGGTCAGCATTCGTCCGGTGAAGACGGGCGAACGCATCGGCGCGATGTGGGAAGTGACGGAAGGCCTCAGCCCCGGCGACCAGGTGGTTGTCGAAGGACTTCAGAAAGCGCGTGAAGGATCGACAGTCATCGCAAAAGACTGGACGCCACCGGCTGACGCGCCGGTTTCCAAAGCTGACCAGCCAAAGAGGCCCTGACAAATGTCCGAATTCTTCGTTAGGCGGCCGATTGTCGCGATCGTCATCGCTATCTTGATGGTGCTGATTGGCGGCGTCTGCATGATCGCTTTGCCGATCGCGCAGTATCCGCAGATCGCGCCGCCGGAGATTCAGGTGCAAACGCATTACACCGGCGCGGACGCGTTGACAGTCGAGCAATCGGTCGCGGCGCCGATCGAGCAGCAGATGAGCGGGGTCGACAACATGGATTACATGTACTCGATCAACGCCAACAGTGGCGACATCCGATTGATCGTGAATTTTGACGTCGCGACCGACGCGAACATCGATCACATCCTGGCGCAGCTCCGGGTCTCGCAGGCGCAATCACAGCTGCCCGCCGACGTGAACAACTACGGAGTGACCGTGAAAAAATCGACATCGTCACCATTGATGTTGATCGCGTTGTATTCGCCCAAAGGAAGCTACGACGGAATTTTTCTCGCCAACTACGGCTACATCAATCTCTTCGATCAACTCACGCGAGTGCCGGGCATTGGTAATGTGCAGGTGTTCGGTGCCGGTCAGTACGCGATGCGGTTGTGGGTGAAGCCCGACCAACTGGCCAAGCTCGGCATCACCGTGCCCGAGATCATTGGCGCAGTGCAAAAGCAGAACACGGTAAATCCCGCCGGTCAGATCGGCGGCGAACCGATACCGAGCGGACAGAAATTCACTTACACGGTGAGGGCGCAAGGCCGACTGCAAACGCCGGAAGAATTCGGCGAGATCGTCGTTAGGGCAAATCCCGATGGTTCATTCGTTAGGGTGAAGGATATCGCGCGAATCGATCTCGGCGCGCAGACCTACAACGTGAAGGGACGGCTGAACGGTCAACCTTCGGCAATCCTGGCCTGTTACCAACTGCCGGGCACCAATGCGGTCAAAGCAGCGGAAGGTGTGCGCAAGTTAATGGCGGAAGCGAAGAAACGTTTTCCGGCCGACATCGATTACGCCATTTCGCTCGATCAGACGCTTTCGGTAACTGAAGGATTACACGACATCATTAAAACGCTCTTCGAGGCGCTCGCGCTGGTCGTCTTCGTCGTATTTATTTTCCTGCAAGGGTGGCGGGCTACCCTCATTCCCTTATGCGCGGTTCCGGTATCGTTGATCGGAACGTTTGTTTTGTTCCCGCTCTTCGGGTTTTCCATCAACACTCTCTCGCTTTTCGGGCTCGTGCTGGCAATCGGTCTCGTGGTCGACGACGCCATCGTCGTTGTCGAAGCGGTCGAGCGTCACATCGAAGAAGGAAAGACGGCCCGCGAAGCGACCCTGCTGGCAATGCGCGAAGTGTCGGGGCCGGTGATCGGGATTGCGCTTGTGCTTTCGGCGGTATTTATCCCAACGGCTTTTCTCCCGGGAATCACCGGGCGTTTGTATCAGCAGTTCGCGCTGACGATTGCTATCTCCGTCATCTTCTCCGCTTTCAACGCGCTTTCCCTCAGCCCCGCGCTCTCCTCGCTGTTGTTGCGCCCGCGAAAGAAAACGCGCGGGCCACTGAATTGGTTCTTCGACAAATTCAATCGCGTCTTCAGTCGCGCAACCAACGGTTATGTGAACTGGTCGCGCATCGCGATTCGAAAAGCCTTCCTCAGTTTCGTATTGCTCGCGGTGCTCGCGCTGGGTGCGGGATTGTTTGGATCGCGATTGCCGAGCGGATTCCTCCCGGAAGAGGATCAAGGCTATGTTTTTCTCGCCCTCCAGTTGCCCGACGCATCGTCACTCGAGCGGACCGATCAGGCTGCGCGCAAGATCGAAGACATTCTGAGCAAAGTTCCCGGGGTTAAATACACGACCAGCGTGGTCGGGTTCAGTTTGCTCAGTCTGGTGCAAAATACTTACAGCGCGTTCTTCTTTGTCACCTTCAAACCGTGGAGTGAGCGGACCAGGCCGGAAGAACAATACACCGCGATCAAGGCGAACATTAACAAACAGCTCGCCGGCGTTACTGAAGGCCTCGCCTTCGCGTTTCCGCCTCCGGCGATTCCGGGCGTCGGCACCTCGGGCGGATTCCAGTTTATCCTGGAAGATCGCGCCGGCAAAGACGTCGCCTTTCTCGCGAAAAACCTGCAAACGTTTCTGCAGGCTGCGAGCAAGCGGCCCGAGCTCTCGCGCTTGATTCCAACTTTTTTGCCCGCGGTGCCGCAGGTCTTTGTGAATGTCGATCGGGACAAGGTGCTCAAGCAAGGGATCGATCTAGGCCAGGTTTATCAGACGCTCCAGACATTCATGGGCGGTTACTTCGTCAATTACTTCAATCGCTTTGGCCGCACCTGGCAGGTCTACGTTGAAGCGGAAGGCGATTATCGCACCGATGCGAAGAATGTCGGTCAATTCTTCGTTCGCAATTCGAACGGCGACCCCGTGTCGCTCGACGCGATCTCAACCATCCAGAACATCGCCGGTCCGGAATTTACTCTGCGCTACAACGAACACCGCGGTGCTCAGATCAACGGCTCGGCCGCGCCGGGCTATAGCTCCAACCAGGCGATGGCCGCCCTCGAAGAAGTTTTTCGAGAAACCATGCCTAACGACATGGGCTACGATTATCTCGGCATGTCCTTTCAGGAAAAGAAAGCGCAGCAAGGTGTTTCACCGACCCTCGTCTTCGGCATGTCGCTTCTTTTCGTCTTCCTCATTCTGGCCGCGCTCTACGAAAGCTGGTCGCTGCCGTTCAGCGTTTTGCTGGGCACGCCCGTCGCGGTCTTCGGCGCGTTTCTCACCCTCTGGTGGCGCGGAATGGAAAACAATATCTACGCGCAGATCGGTTTGGTCATGCTGATCGGCCTCGCGGCGAAAAACGCGATCCTGATCGTTGAGTTCGCCAAAACCGAATACGAGAAAGGCAAACCGCTTCTCGACGCCGCTCTCGAAGGCGCACGCCTGCGCCTGCGTCCGATCCTCATGACTTCCTTTGCGTTCATCTTCGGCATGCTGCCGTTGTGGTTCGCCAGCGGCTCGGGCGCAGTCGCGCGACGCGTCCTTGGCTCGACCGTGATCGGAGGAATGATCGCCGCGTCCGGCATCGCGATTTTCCTCATTCCGGTGACGTTTTACGTGATTGAGAAACTCATGGGCAAAAAGAAGAATGCGAAGGCGATCGAGTCAGAGCCCGTGGCCAAGGCGTTAATCTCAGTCTCGTCCTGACCAACGACTTCAACTGTTGGTGTCGTGCCTGCCTTCGTAGGTGTAAGCCGCATCCAGGTTCGCATTCCTTTCTGCAAAGCCTTTGAAAACTTGGCCAGGGTCGTGGAAATAGCCGCATGGCTCGACTGCACGAATATCAGGGGAAGGAAATTCTCGCCGCCAACGGTTTCAAAGTTCCGCGCGGCAAAGCTGCCAACTCTCCTGATCAAGCCGTTGCCGCGGCAAAGGAACTTGGCGGCGAGGTCGTGATCAAGATCCAGGCCTGGACGACGGGACGTGCCGGTATCGGCGGCGTTGCCTTCGCCAAAAACGGAAGAAGAGCGCACCCACGCCGAGCGCATGCTGGCTATGACCGTGGGTCAGTTCCCCTTCGGTTGCTTGGGTTGACATGGTGTTTTGGATTTGGTTCATCGCCTTGTCCGGGCGGTGCAGAATTTCAAGCCGTCCGGAGCGGATAAGTAATTTATGAGAGCTGTCCAACTTGTGCAGATCGGTGAACCGCTGGAAGAGGCCGAAGTCGCACTGCCGGAAATCGGGCCCTCCGAAGTGCTGGTCCGGGTCGAAGCGTGTGGGATCTGCCACTCGGACGCGCACTATCGCGCTGGCATCTCGCCGATCGACCGACTGCCTTTGACTCTTGGGCACGAAGTGGCGGGGCGGGTGGAAGCGGCCGGCGATGAGGTCACCCACGTTTCGCCTAACGACCGCGTTATGTGCACTACCTGGTCACCTGTGGCCGCTGTCGTTACTGCCTCTGCGGTCACGAGCAGTTCTGCGTCGAAGGGCAAATGATCGGCAAGCATCGCGACGGCGGCTACGCGGAGTTCATCAAGGTGCCGGGCCGAAATGTGATGCGGCTCCCGGATGAGATTCCATTCGAGCACGGTGCAATCATGATGTGCTCTTCGGCTACCGCCCTTCATGCCCTGAAGAAAGCCCGTGTGGAGAGTGGCGATTCGATCGCGATCTTCGGGTTCGGCGGCCTTGGCTTTTCCGCTCTCCAACTGGCTAGGACTTTCGGCTGCCGAGAGGTCTACGTGGTGGATATCAATCCTGCCAAACTCAGTTCCAGTGCGGCGTTCGGAGGTATTGCGATCGATGCGACGGCGGGGGCTCCCGTCGAGCAGATTCGCGAAGCAACCCACGGAAAAGGAGTCGACGTTTCAATCGAACTGGTCGGTTCCGCCCTAACGATGGGACAGGCAGTGCGATGCCTGGGGATCTTCGGCCGCGCCGCGCTCGTCGGCCTGACCGCGGAGTCGATGTCCGTTCTTCCGTACACGGAGATCATCAACAAAGAAGCGGAGATAATCGGAGTTTCCGACCACCTGGCGTCGGAGTTGCCTGCGCTGATGGAACTCGCACGGGAAAGGAAGTTGAGCTTTCCGCAAGAGACGCTGCGATCGGTAGGTCTTGACGCGGGACAGATCAACGCGGCGCTGGATGCTGTTGAGAAATCGACCAATCACATCCGGACAGTGATCATGCCGCGGCTCTGAATTCGGATTGTCGAAGCGCCGGCCGCGGACGCAAAAGCAAGAGGTGCGCAATAATTTGCGTTGCTCTTTACCGGACGTGCAAAGCATCATCCCCGTCGATTCACCCGCTGGGCGGCGGGAATCAATGAACCACGCCTGACGAGCATGAACGATTTCGCTGAGCTCACCGCCTTCGCGAATCGCTACGCAGAGGCGTGGTGCAGCCAGAATCCTGAGAACGTGGCAGCGTTCTTCGCCGAGAACGGTTCGCTCCGCGTGAATGACGCATCGCCTGCGATCGGACGAGCCGCAATCGCGGAGACGGCGCGAGGATACATGCGCGCTTTCCCGGACATGATCGTGACGTTCGACAAGCTAGAGCGCGAAGCGGACGCGATCGCGTTTCACTGGACGCTAACCGGAACCAACACCGGACCCGGCGGCACGGGAAAAAAGGTGTGCATCAGCGGCTTTGAACTTTGGACGATCGACCACGACGGATTGATCGCGGAGTCGGAAGGCCACTTCGACAGCGCCGAATACGAACGCCAGCTCTCCAGCTAGGACCGATGAGTGTGCATCCGCTCGGGAGTGGCGATCGGTAGCTGACGCGGTGAAGCGTGCCGGTGGAAATCGTCCCGGTTCACGGTAACCTCGCAAGTGCATGAGCCCCGCAACACGATCCCTCCGGCTCGACCCTTTCTCGGCGGCGATCCTTCGCGCCTTGCAGGCTTTATCCGACGAGCTCGGCAAAGAAAACCTCACTGGCGAGATTTGTCTCTTCGGCGGCACGGTCATGGTGCTCGCATTCACAGCCCGGCTGACAACGAAGGATGTGGATGCACTGTTTCAGCCTGCCGAGACGATCCGCGAACTCGCGCACCGGATTGCTCTTGATCAGCAGCTGCCCACCAACTGGCTGAACGATGCCGTGAAAGGTTTCATTTCGAGCCGGCACGAAATCACCCCTGGGAATCTCCCGCAGTTTTCCCACCTGCGTCTCGCCATGCCTGTGCCCGAGTACCTGCTCGCGATGAAATGCATGGCCGCGCGCATCGCAGCTACCGCCGCCGATGAACCATCAGATGTCGCCGACATTGTTTTTTTGGTCCGGCGCCTGGGATTGAAATCGGCCGGTGAAGTTTTGGATTTGGTCGCGCGATACTATCCGGAAAATCGCATCTCCGTGAAGACGCAGTATTTGATCGAAGGACTTTTCGAGGAGGGAAAAATATGAGGCCGAAAACTCTCGCGGAAGTCGCGCAACTCACGGCCGAGGGCGATTCTTTCGACCGCTCTCTGGCAAATTTTCTAGATGAGTTTTATGCTGCGCCGACGAGGGCCGCCTTGGCGCCAACTCCGCGCCTGCTGGCACCGGTGTGGGGCGAATCCGGTCGGGTGCAGGACGCATATCTCGCCGCCACCGCCGAGCAATTGTCCTGCGCGCAGGGTTTCGCTGCTCCGGAATGGAGCGCGGCCGATGAACGCAAATTGCACCGTCCCTGGTTCGCCTCGTCACTGGCTGCTTTGCGTGCGGTCCTCCTGCTCGAAAGCCCAGTGCCCTTTCGCTCGCGCAATCTCTTCATCAGCGAGAATGCGCTCTCCCGCGCTTAAGCGGCCGCGGAGGAGAATTCGGTACCGCAATCGTGCCCCGCGCGTTATGCGGTCGCGCGATCGGCGACGGCCTGCGCGACTTCGAGGGTGGTGCAATTGCATCAATGGCTCGAGGCCGGCTTTGGCAAACTGGAAGTCACGCTCGTGTCGCGGGAGAAGGAGAGTCCGCATTTTCAGACAGTTTTCGCGACGGGCTCGAAATAGGAGCGGGCACTTCAGCCTTGAGTTTCGCCCCCAGCGACGCGATCAAATCTAGTGCACTGTAACAGATGCATCTGACCCACCGTTGCGATCAAAATGGCCCGTCGCCAAGGCGCGAGGAGGAAGCATATCCGACATGGATCTGTGACCGACGAGCAACGTGGGCGCCGGGCCATTTTCATCGCAACCGCGGCGGCCGCAGTCTTTTGAGCCGCGGACTGCGTGGCCCGCTTGGCCGAGATCGCACCGGATATCGGCTTGCCAGTCCGGCTCGGACCGCTCACGCCTTGCCCGCGGGTCAAAATCCAAGCAGCGGTGGGTCAAATCCATCTGTTACAGTGCACTAATGCAAAGGCGAGCGGCGATCATCACGGCTCTTCGAACACCTGTCGGTCGGCACGGGGGCGCATTGGCGTCGGTTCGCCCCGACGATCTTGCCGCCCACATCATCAAGGCCGTCGTGGAGCGATCCGGCATCGACCCCGCATTGATCGAGGATGTCTACTTCGGCGCTACCAACCAGGCCGGCGAGGACAACCGCAACGTCGCGCGCATGGCCGCGCTGCTGGCGGGCCTCCCGGCGTCTGTGCCGGGTTCGACGGTGAATCGCCTCTGTGCGTCGGGGTTGGAAGCCGTCAACATCGCGGCGCGCATGATCGAGGCGAGTCACGGCGATGTGTTCATCGCGGGCGGCGTCGAGTCGATGAGCCGTGCTCCTTATGTGCTGAGTAAGGCGGAAACCGCGTTCGACCGGTCGCAGCAGATCTTCGACACTTCGATCGGCTGGCGTCTGGTCAATCCTCGCCTGGCGGCGCTGCATCACCCCTTCTCCATGGGCGAGACCGCCGAGAATGTCGCCCGCAAGCACAAGATCAGCCGGGCGGATCAGGATGAGTTCGCGCTGCAGAGCCAGCAACGGTGGTCGGCGGCGCACCAGCGCGGGCTGTTCGCCGAGGAGATCGTGCCCGTCGAGATTCCGCAGCGCAAGGGCGCTCCGACCATCGTCAGCGTGGACGAGCACCCGAGGCCGGACACGACGCTGGAGAAGCTCGCCAAGCTGAAACCCGCATTCTCCAAAGACGACCAGGGCACGGTGACCGCGGGCAATTCGTCGGGTATCAACGACGG
>DATBDG010000071.1:0-3211 GCA_036270055.1 Chthoniobacterales bacterium | reverse complement strand
CGCCGGCTCGCAGGTGCCCGAAGGCCAGAAAACCCATTTCGCAAACGGCCCCTTGTCGAGCGCGGCCGGCAAGCGCAGGACGTAGGCGTCGCCCTTCGCGAGCGCGAGGGTCGCGGTCGGAGTGGCGGGATCGTCTTCCTTCGGCGCTTCGGGGTGGAGGACGACCGCGCGCTTCTGCCATTCGAGCACGTAGGCGCGTCGCTCCTGCACGCTGTGTTCCTGCGCCGTGCGCACGATTTCATTCATCGCGTCGAGCGATCGCTTCAGGCGGCGGTCCGCCAGCACACCGCTCACGCTCGGGAGCGCGAGGAGGAGAAGGAGCGCGAGGATAAAGACCGAGATCGCAATCTCGATGAGCGTAAATCCCTTGCCGCGTTGCATGGGCGGATTTTACGACGAGGCGGAAAAAGCACAACCGCAGCGACGCGCAGAGAGATGAATTTGGAAGCCAGGAAACCAGGAGAAAGAAGAGGAATCGCCGGTCATTCGCGCTTCCACTTCTCACCTTCCCGTCCTGCTTCCTGGTTTCCAAACTGCATCTCCGGATTCCCCCCGTACGCAATTAATCGCTAGAGAATAGCAACCCGCCGACAGCGTTTCCGTCTCTGTGTGATAACATCGCCCGGTGATCACGTCCGCAGTCCAGCCGTCTGCTCCGGCGGTGACCGACGCGCCCCCGGTCATGCGGCTGCGCCCGATCCACAAGGTTCTCCTCCTTCTCGCCGCCCTCGGCGTCCTCGCCGCCATGGCCTGGCAGGCGCTCACGACCGGCGGCTCACCCGATCCCACCCGCGCCAACATCAGCCCGGCCGTCGCCGTTCTCGACATCGCCATTCTTGTTTTCCGGGAAGGGCTCGAATGCATCCTCGTCCTCGCCGCCATCACCGCCAGCATGACCGGCCCGCGGCGCGATTGCCGCCGGCCCGTCGCGTGGGGGGCGGGGCTCGCGTTCCTCGCCACGCTCGTCACCTGGATGATCGCGGTGCGCATCATGAGCGCGCTGTCCGCCAACGTCTCCGCGCTTCATCTCCAGGCCGCCACCGGCCTCCTCGCGGTCGTCGTCCTGCTCGTGATCATGAACTGGTTCTTCCACAAAATTTATTGGGGCGGCTGGATTCGGGCGCACAATCGCCGGCGCAAAGATCTCCTCCTCAAAGGCGCGGCGCCCGAGGCTTCCCAGTCCCGCCTCATCTGGGGTTTGCTCCTGCTCGGCTTCACCTCTCTGTATCGCGAAGGTTTCGAGGTCGTCCTTTTCCTCCAAACCTATCACTTGCGTCTCGGCGGTGGCGTTGTTCTCAAGGGCACCCTGCTTGGGCTTGGCCTCGCCGGGCTTGTCGCCGTTCTTACCTTCGTTATGCAACAGCGGCTGCCTTATCGCACCATGCTCATTACCACCGGCATCTTGTTAGGCGGCGTCCTCCTCGTCATGGTCGGCGAACAGGCTCAGGAGATGCAGCTCGCCCATTGGATTTCGACCACTCCGGTCCCTGGCTTGCAAAGCGTCATCCCCGATTGGGCCGGCCTCTGGTTCGCCCTCTTCCCGACCTACGAAACCCTCATCGCCCAGCTCATCGCCGCCATCATCGTCATCGGCTCCTACTACGCCGCCCGCCGCGTCCGCTGCACCGCGGAGCCTGCCGCCTGATCAATTTCAGTTTTCAGTTTTTCAGCTTTTCCAAAGCCGTCACCGGTTGATCGAACCGATCGATCAAGCCTGTCGCCCCCAGCGCCTCCGCCGGTCGATCCCGAAACCCGAAAGTCACCGCCAGGCATGGTAAGCCGGCTGCCTTTGCCGTCTCGACATCGGTGATCGAGTCGCCCACCAACCGCCGGTCCGCCGCCCGCTTGCCGAATCGCCTCCCGCAACGGCGCAGCATCCGGCTTGCGCACCGGCAGCGTGTCGCCGCCGATCATGCTCGCGAACCGCCCCGTCCAGCCAAATCTCGCCAGCAATTTGCGAGTCAATCCTTCGGGCTTATTTGTGCAGATCGCGAGGCGCGCCCCGCGACCGCGCAGAAGGTCCAGCGCACTCTCGGCGCCGTCGTAAGGCCGGCTCCCGTCCGCGATATGCGCTTCGTAATATTCGCGAAAAACCGGGAGCGCGCCCCCCGAATGAGCATGGCGCGGGAACCTTGCCTATCGAAAAACGATAAAATAGTTGACGAATATCGATAAAGTATGATTGTTTATCGATATGACGCCCACCGAATCGCGAGAGTCCACGTTGCAGCGGGTCCCGGGCGCACTAGCCGCTTCGCGGATCGCCCTGCGAATCCTCCTCATCCTCAATTGGCTTTACGGCGCCGCAATCCTCGTCGGCTTGATCGCCAGCATCGTCGCCAAACAACGAACGATGACGATTTTTGGGATTCCTCCGTTAGCGGAGACCGAGCCGCTGTTCCAAGGGATGCGAGCGATGGCACTGTTGGGACTGATCACCATTCCCTTGCATTACGTCATCCTGCGGCGCCTGCTCGACGTGGTCGAAAGCGTCCGGCGGGGTGCCTCGTTTGCCGCCGAAAACGCTTCCCGGCTTCAGGCGATCGCTTGGGCGATGCTTGGACTTCAGCTTATTAGCATCGGCATTGGGGAAATCGCCGAGGGCGTATCGACTCCGAAGCATCCGTTGCATGTGGATGCTGGCTTCTCCACGGCCGGCTGGCTGGCGGTCCTCCTGCTTTTCGTGCTCGCACGCGTGTTCGCCGAGGGCGCGCGGATGCGCGAGGAACTGGAAGGGACGGTGTAACGATGGCGATCACCGTAAAGCTCGACGACCTCCTCCACGCGCGGCGGCTGACTCTGACAGAGCTGGCCGAGCGGGTCGGCATTACCCTGGCCAACTTGTCGATTCTCAAGACCGGAAAGGCGCGTGCAATCCGCTTTTCAACACTCGAGGCGATCTGCGACGCCCTCGGCTGTCAGCCCGGCGAGCTGCTCGAATTTCAACCGAACCCCGGGTCCGGTGGGGCTGAAACGCCGCCGAGCTCTTCATCACAAAATTAGAGAAATTACTATGACTTCCACTGCTATTTCCGCCTCAACGTCGAACTCAGCGTCCGATGACCGCGAGGTTTCGCTCCTGCGGCTCTACGTGCTTCGCGCCACCTACCTCCTCGTGCTCGGGATCGGGCTCGGAGCGATGATCCTGCCCGAACTCATCGGACACGCGCCCATGTCGCGGGGTGTGATCCCAAGCCTGCTCGCCGCAGTG
>DATBDG010000070.1:0-2084 GCA_036270055.1 Chthoniobacterales bacterium | reverse complement strand
TCTCAGCGTGAATCATCTCATCACGGCGTACTGGTGGCTTGGGTTTGTCCTCGCCCTCGCGTTCGCCGTGGCGTTCCGCGCCTTTGTTCGCACGGATGAAGGCCGCATCGCCTGGGACCATTTCCGGCTCATGATCCCCGGCTACGGCCGCGTGATTCGGCATCGTTATTACGCCCAGTTTTCGCGCACGCTCGGCACACTCATGGAAAACGGAGTGCCGCTCCTGCGCGCGATCGATCTCGTTTCGGAAATTGCCGGGAACCGTTATCTCGAAGTGAAAATGGCCGAGGTCCGCCGCTCGGTGATCGACGGCGCCACTCTCTCGACCGCGCTGACCCAGCAAAAACTATTTCCCGATCTGCTCACCGACATGATGGCGGTCGGCGAACAGACCGGGCATTTCGCCGCCACCATGCAGACCATCGCCGACGTGTACGAGCGCGAGCTGGATCGCACCGTCAAAACGATCTCCGCCCTGGTCCCGCCGGTCATCATCGTGTTGATCGCGATCGTCGTCGGCTTCGTGGTTTACAGCATCCTCTCGGCCGTGTTCGAAATGACACATAGTTTGCAGGTTCGCCCGACATAAGGTATTCTCGCGCGCAAATGCTTCCACGGGCTGCCGCGCTTTTCCTCCTCGCCTTCGCAGTCCCCTCGACTCGTGCGCAGGAGGTTTTCGCCTATTCGTTGAACCAGAAAACGCCGCCGAAGAGCGTGGCGTCGAATTTTACAAAACTCGAGAGCGCCTGGGTCGATCTTCGCCAGCTCCCGGCGGCCAATTCCAAACCGCAGGAAAGCCCCGAGTGGGTCGAAGCGATCTCGATTGTGCCGGGAACAAAAACTCCCGGGCTTCCTGAGACCACGGTTTTCCGGATCCGGCTTCTCCATCCCAGTCCGGAGGCGCAGGTTCTTTTTTGCCGGCTCTTTTTCGACGATAACGCGGAGCAGAAACCGCAGCTCACCGCCTGGGATGAATCCGGCACTGTCGTCATGCAATCGGGTCCGCTCGGCGCGGGCATTGGATTGCCCACTTCGGAAACCGTGATCGTGCCGATGGTCGGCGCCTCGACGATCGACATCGAAGTGCCGGGCGACGGGAAATCAATTCGCGGCGCGTATCTCGATTGGATGAAGAATGCCGAAGTGCTCCATCCCGCCAGCGCGGAACATCGGGACTTGATTCCGGAACCGTTCGCGGCGATGGCGCCGCTGCATCCGGCCACGCAGGACACCGAACGTTTTGGCACCGTGACCGCGTCGCTGGCCGACGAGACGATCCGAATCGGCGCGAGCGTCTCGCAGGGCGCCGCGTTTCAGTTTGGCCTCGAATCGCAGCCGCTCGTTGCCTTGATCACTTTCGAAGTCGCCAGTCCCAACATCGCCGCGCCGCCCGAGATTTTCGTCAACGGCGAGAACCTGGGCCCGGTTTCAATCACTTTGCCCGATCTCGCGGACCCGGCTTACCGCGGCCAGACTGCTGCGCTCCTGCGCGGGATGCGTTTCCAATACACCGGGTGGCTTCGGGCCCAGAAACTCGTTCCCGCCAGCAGCCTGAAAGCCGGGACCAACGATGTCCTCATCACCAGCGGCGAAGGCACCGCGGCCTCGGCCATTCGCTCCACACAGATTCAATTGAAGTATCTCTGGGATAAATCAGATTACCAGTTGCAGACCGACCGCTAATACCGACCGCACGAGCATGAAAAAACGACAAAGCGCTTTCACCCTCCTGGAGATCATGCTGGTCATCAGCATCATCGTTATTTTGCTCGGCGTGGCGGTGAGCAAACTCGGCAATACCACTGGCGTCGCCAAAGGCGTCGCCGTCCGCGCCGATATTCAAGCGATCGGAACGCAGCTCAAGCTCTACGAGAGTATCAACGGTTTTCTGCCCACGACCGAGCAGGGACTCGGCGCGCTCGTCACGCAGCCGTCGAGCGAGCCGCGGCCGAGCCATTGGTATCAGCTCTTCAAGGAAATGCCGAAGGATCCCTGGGGAAATAATTACATCTACCTCGCGCCCGGCCGGAAAAATCCGACCGGCTACGATCTCTATTCCGCCGGCCCTGACCGAAAAGCCGACA
>DATBDG010000069.1:0-34952 GCA_036270055.1 Chthoniobacterales bacterium | reverse complement strand
ATCGACTCTGCAACTTTGCCTGAACTCATTTATCGCAAGGGGCGCAAAGAGTTCCGCGATTTCCTTGACGCCGTATTTGCCGGATTGGGTTGTACTCATGTTCGTTATGCTTTTTTAAGACGATATGTGGGCGGCTTGGTGAAAGTGCGCTCAATGATTTTGCGCGCTTCGAGGTCGAGTTTCACGGTTTCGTTATACCAATTGATGTTGCCGTCGAATTTGTTCGCCAGGCTTTGATTCAACTGTTCGGAAAGTTCGGTGTGAGTGAGTTGTTTCTTTCGCAGCGCGGCCACAATCGCCTTCTTCACCGCGTCGTATTTTTCCGAGCTGATGTTCACCCCGCGTTTGCCCAACGGGGGTTTGGTCAGGATTTTTTCTTCGTTAGGGGATTTTTTCATTCCTTCACTTTCTGCGGAGCCGGCCCGTCGTAGCCGTGCTTGACCGGATTCCCGGCGCATCGCTTTTTCGCGCGCTTTTCTTCGTCGATCAGAATGGCCATCGGACGCTCCATCCGGTGAGAAAACGGGGATTCGTTAGGCGGTGGCGCTGCCTTCGTCCGGTCCGCCAAAGCGAATCCCCTGCGCGAGCGGCAGTTCGGTCGAGTAATTGATCGTGTTCGTGGTGCGACGCATATACATCTTCCACGAATCACTCCCGCTCTCGCGCCCCCCGCCGGTCTCTTTCTCCCCGCCGAAGGCGCCGCCGATCTCCGCCCCGCTCGTGCCGGTGTTGACGTTCGTGATCCCGCAATCGCTCCCCGCCGGGCTGAGGAATTTCTCCGCCTCGCGCACGTCGTTAGTGAAAATCGCGGAGGTCAATCCCTGCGGCACGCCGTTGTTGATCGCGATCGCTTCGTCGAAATCGCGATAGGTCAGGAGATAAAGTAGCGGCCCGAACGTCTCGTCGTGCACGATCTTGTAATCGGGTTTCGCGTTCGCGAGACACGGCGTCATATAGCAGCCGCCGGGATATTCATCGCCATCGAGGCGTTCACCGCCGTAAAGCACCTCGCCGCCTTCGACCTTCAATTTCTCGATCGAATCGAGAACCGTCTCGACCGCCTGACGATCGATCAACGGCCCCATCAGGGTCTTCTCGTCGAGCGGATTTCCGATCGGCACTGACTTGTAGGCAACCAAAAGTTTCTCGCGCAACTTGTCCGCGATCGACTCGTGCACGATGACGCGCCGGGTGGAGGTGCAGCGTTGTCCCGCCGTCCCAACTGCGCCGAAGAAAATCGATTGCGCCGCCATCTCGAGATCCGCGCTTGGGCAAACGATGAGCGCGTTGTTGCCGCCGAGTTCCAGAATGCTCCGTCCGAGCCGACCGTGCACAGACTTGGCGACCGCGATTCCCATCGCCGTCGACCCCGTTGCCGAAACGAGCGGAATGCGCCGATCAGCCGCGAGCGGTTCGCCGACGCTGTGACGGTCACCGATCAGGAGCGAGAAAATCGCCGGGTCCGCGCCGGTGTTGTGGCAAACCCGCTCCGCGATCTTGGTCACGGCGATGGCGGTGAGGGGCGTTTTTTCCGAAGGCTTCCAAATGGTGGCGTCGCCGCAGACGGCGGCGAGGGCGGCGTTCCAGGACCAGACGGCGACCGGAAAATTGAACGCGGAGATAACCGCGACGAGGCCGAGCGGATGCCACTGTTCCATCAGGCGATGGTTCGGCCGTTCCGACTGGATCGTCAGGCCGTAGAGCATGCGCGACTGCCCAACAGCGAAGTCACAGATGTCGATCATCTCCTGCACTTCGCCTTTGCCTTCGGCCAGGATCTTGCCCGACTCGAGCGAGACGAGCTGACCGAGGTCCTCTTTCTGTTCGCGCAAGGCGTTGCCGAGCTGGCGCACGGTTTCGCCCCGGACCGGCCCCGGCGTTACGCGCCACTTTTCAAAGGCTTCGGCCGCGCGCCTCAAGGCCCGATCGTAATCGTCGGCTGAGGCGGTGCGATATTTGCCTAACGACTTGCCGTCGACCGGCGAGATCTTTTCGTGCACTTCGCCGCCGCCGTGCCATTCGCCGGAAAAAGCGCCGTCGTTTTCTTCAGTCAGCTCGAGATTAATTAGGAGGTTATGCATAGGGTAGCGCGAGCTCGTAGCTGGCGCGGTTGGCAGTCTGCAGGCTGGAAGCCTGCGCTACTTCGTTAGTTGTTGGCGGGTGAGCTCGATCGCTTCGTCGACCACTTCCTTCGTGATGTCGAGCGCGGGGCGAAATCGAATCGCCTTTTCGCCCGACTTCAAGGCGAGGACGCCGCCGTCAAAGAGACCTTTCCAAATTTCATTCCGGGTCGCCGGATCGGGCAGATCGAAGGCAAGGAATAAACCGCGCCCGCGCACCGCACTCATGATCGGATTCGCCTTTTGCAGCTCCTGGAGGCGATGGAGGAAATATTCACCGACGAGGCCGGCGTTCTCGACCAGGTTTTCCTCCTCAATGATCTGGAGGAAATGAGTCGAGCGCACCATGTCGGTGAAGTTGCCGCCCCAGGTGGAGTTGATCCGGCTCGGGAAACGAAAAACGTTCTCCTTCACTTCATCGAGTCGCGGGCCGGCCATGACCCCGCAGACCTGCGCCTTTTTGCCGAAGGCCATCAGGTCGGGCAGGACGCCGAAATGTTCGCAGCACCAGTTGCGGCCCGTCACGGCCATCCCGCATTGCACTTCGTCGAAAATGAGGAGCATCTCATTTTCGTCGCAGATGCGGCGCAGAGTTTGGAGCCATTCGCCCCGGAAATGATTGTCGCCGCCTTCGCCCTGGATCGGCTCGATGATGATGGCGGCGATATCAACCCCGCGCTCGCTGATGAACTGCATGATCTCCGCTTCGGATTTCTTTTCCCGCTCGATCACGTCGCGCGTTCGCGCCGGCTCGCCTAACGAGAAATCGATGAAAGGCGTGGAGACGCGGGGCCATTTGAACTTGGCGAAGAGGTCCGTCTTAACCGGGTCCGTATTGGTCAGGCTCATGGTGTAGCCGCTCCGGCCGTGAAAAGCCTTTCGGAAATGAAGGATCTCGGTCCCGCGTTCGCCGCGGCCGGCGGCCATGTTTTTGCGCACCTTCCAATCCATCGCGGCCTTGAGAGTGTTCTCGACCGCGAGTGCGCCACCTTCGATCACGAGCATGCGCTCGAGCGGCGGCATCCCGACCACCCGCCAGAAAGTCTCGATGAAACGTGCATACCCTTCCGAGTAGACATCGGAGTTGGCGATCTTGACCTTGGCTGCGCTCAGGAGGTCGGCCTTCACTTCCGGTTTGTCGAAATGCGGATGATTAAAGCCGACCGGATTGGAGCCGAAAAAGCCGTAGAGATCGATCAACTGCCGATCATGGGCGGCGTCGAAAAGATAGGAGCCGTGGCTTTTATCGAGGTCGATGACGATGCGAAATCCATCGAGAAGTACGTGCTCGGCGATTTGCCGGAGGACGGGCGATTTCGGTTCGGATTCCGCTTTTTGGCTTCCACTGACGCGTCCGCTGGAAGGAGTGCGGGTCGCCTCGGTGAGCATGGATGGCATACTCATCCGCTGATGGTAACACAGGCATCCTGCCTGTCGAGTAACGCGGGCGACAGGTTCGACACCACCCGCGGCAGACGAGACGCCTGCGCGACGGACAGCCGGGACGGCTATGTTACGATGCCCTTGCCCAGGTCAGCGTGCTTTCCAGCCATCAACTCCTGGGTGAGATCATAGCCCGCTTTGTCCGCATTCTCTGCGGTGCCGGCGAAATGCGTGTCGATCCGCATCTTCGCGGAGCGACAGAAGTAGATCGCGACCGACAAGACCTCGTTAGGCGGCTCGCCGCTCTCGATCTTATGCTGGGCAAAGGAACAGGCCGCGCTCATGGCAAACAACTCCGTCGCGATGCCGACAAAGCGCGCGAGGAGCAACTGCTCGCGGTCGAGCTTTGGGCCGAAGCGGGTCATGGCGTGGAACAAACCGCGCGCCAGCCGCTTGCTCGCGCCCGCCGCATAACGCACATGCGGCCGGAGATCGGCGTGCAACTTGTCGAGGTCGCCGGGGCTGCCGCCGGTCCATTGTTTCGGATACCAACTGGCGTAGAATTTTCCCGATTGGAAGACGGCCTTGGCCCGCTCGGAGGTGGGCAACTGCGTGTTGAAAATCGCGCCGCCGACCTTGAGATGTGGGTCGAGCGCTTCGCGCGCGATGAAGAGGCGCATGATCTCGCTCGAGCCCTCGAAGATCATATTGATGCGACAATCGCGCAGATAACGCTCAACCGGGATGCCCTCTTCGCCGCGGCCCTGGAGCGATTGCGCGGTCTCGTAGCCGCGTCCGCCGCGCACCTGCATCGCTTCGTCGGCGATGCGCCAGGTCGCTTCCGTCGCCCACATTTTGCACATTGCGGTCTCGATTCGCAGATCGCCCGCCTTGCGATCGACCAGCGCGCTGGTCAGGAACGTCATCGCCTCCATCGCAAAAACATTTCCCGCCATCTCGGCGATCTTGCCCGCGATCGCGTAATGCTGTCCGATCGGAACGCCCCATTGCACCCGTTCGCTGGCCCATTTGCGGCAGATCTCGAGCATCCGCTTCGACAAGCCAACGCAGGCCGCCGGGATCGTTAGGCGCCCGGTGTTGAGCGTCGTTAGGGCGACTTTCAATCCCTGGCCTTCCTTCGCGATCATGTTCTCGCGCGGAACGCGCACGTCGGTGAATTTCACGATCCCGTTGTAGAGAGCGCGCAGCCCCATGAAATGGCAGCGATAGGTGATTTCGAGCCCGGGCGAATCGACGTCGACGATGAAGGCCGTGATCTGCTTGCGCTCCTTGCCTTTCACGATCTTGGGCGCGGTCCTGGCCATGACCACGAGCACGCCGGCCTTGATCAGATTGGTGCACCAGAGTTTTTCGCCGTTGAGGATAAAGGCGGAGCCGTCTTCGGTCGCATCCGCGCGCAGGCTCATGTTTGCCGGGTCGGAGCCGGCATCGGTTTCCGTTAGGGCAAAAGCCGAGATCTCCTTCCGCGCCACGCGTGGCAGATACTTCTTTTTTTGCTCATCCGTCCCGAACAAGAGCAACGGCTGGGGCACGCCGATCGATTGATGAGCGGAAACAAGCGCGGTCAGATTGGCGTCCCAACTGCCTAACAACATCGCAGCCCGCCCGTAATTCACCTGCGAAAGTCCGAGCCCGCCGTACTCGGTCGGGATCTTGACCCCGAAGGCGCCCATCGCGAAAAGATCGTCGATGTTCTTCTGCGGGATCTCGCCGGTGCGATCGATCTCATCGGCATCGACGTGGGCCGCGAGATATTCGCGCAGCTCCTTCAGGAACGGATCGCCCTTGGCGCGGTCTTCCGCGCTCTGCGCCGGGTAGGGAAAAATGCGTTCGAAATCGTAGCGGCCGATAAAAAGATTGCTCGCGAAACTGCCCCGTTCATCGAGCGGGTCGCGCGAGCTTTCCGCGAGCTCGAGCGCGGCCCGTTTGCCCTCCGACATTTTGGAGGTGTCGATGACGGATTGCGCTTCCGGCTGGGCGGGTTTGGCGCTGGTTTCTTCGGCTACTTGTTTCTCAGGCGCGTCGAGCGGTGTCTTCATAGCTGGGTAGAGCGAGCTTCCAGCTTGCTCCATTCAGAGGCGGCAAGCTGGAAGCTTGCGCTGCCTTAGTTCTCATAGAATTTCCTCCCTTTCTCCGCATTTTGCCGGAGCAAATCGCACGGCTCGAATTTGCCGCCCAACTGCTCCCCGATTCGGACCAATTCCGCGGCGCCGAAATGATCGGCAAAACGGAGCGGCCCGCCGCGCAAAGGCGCGAACCCAGTCCCGAGAATCATCCCGTAATCAGCATCCTCGGGCGAGGCCACGACCTTCTCTTCAAGGCAGCGCGCCGCTTCGTTCACCATCAGATAAACGAGCCGGAGAGCAATATCGGTCGTTGGCGGCGCAGAAGCCGGCTGGCGCCATTTCTCCAGCGCGTCGTTAGGCGATTGCTCTTTGCCTTCGTATTTGTAGAAGCCGCTCCCGCTCTTGCGGCCGAGCATATTCGCCTCCCGCATCTGGTTCAGGATCGCGGGTGTGGCGGCACGACGGCCAAACGCCTTCTCGAGGGTGACCGCGATGTCGACCGTGATGTCGACCCCGATCTCGTCGATCAACCGCAACGGTCCCATCGGCATCCCCCACTCCACGAGCGCGGAGTCGGTTTGCTTCGCGTCGACGCCCTCTTCAAACAACTCCGCCGCCTCGAGCAGGTACGGAAACAAGACGCGGTTGACGAGAAATCCGGGGCTGTCCCTCACGACCACCGGCAGCTTGCCAATCTGGCGCGCGAAGGCGAGGCAGCGCTCTTTCGTCTCCTCGGATGTTTGTTGCCCGACGACGACTTCGATCAACTTCATCCGGCTGACCGGATTGAAAAAGTGCAGACCGATGACGCGCGCGGGATGTTTGGTTTGCGCGGCCAGATCGCCGATCGAAAGCGCGGAAGTGTTGGTCGCGAGAATGTCGGTGTCGTCGATCTTCGCGTCCATGTCGTGGAAGATCCCCCGCTTGACCTCGAGTTTTTCGGAGGCGGCCTCGATCACGATCTGCACCTCGCGGAGCGGTCCGGGATTGGAGGAGGCGACGATGTGGGCACGGCCTTCCTTCGCTTTTTCCTCGCTCATCAGACCGCGCTTGACGGCTTCGCCGTAGGTTTTTTCGATCCTCGCCAGCCCGCGCTCGAGCAGATCGACGCTGACGTCGCGCAGGATAACGGCGATGCCGCGCGAGCTGAGCCATTGCGCGATGCCCGAGCCCATCACGCCGGCGCCGATGACGGCAGCATGCACTACTTTTTCGCCCGGCACCTTGGAGGCGCCTTTCTTGTACTTCTCGGCGAGGAAGAAATTGCGAATCAGGTTGCGGGTCGATTCCGTTTCGCCCAGTTCGACGATTGCATCGAGTTCGCGCGCGAGGGAGTCGTCGACCGAGCTCGTTAGGGCAAGATTGATGATTTCGGCGGCGCGGGCGGGTGCGGGATTCTGCGACGGTTTTGCCTGGACTGGCTCTGCATTCACGGGGGGTTGCGATGCGGGGCGCTTGCCGCCTTTCAGTTTCGTGCGCGCCGCCTCGAACAACTTTGCCTGCGGCACGACTTCATCAACGAGACCGAGCTTCAACGCTTCGTTCGCGGGATAAAGTTTTCCTTTCAAAATCACTTCCGCAGCTTTCTCCGGTCCGATCAAAAGCGGCAATCTCGTCGCGCCGCCCCAGGCCGGCACGAGACCCAAGGTCGTTTCCGGCAAGCCGATGCGTGTCGCGGGCGCGTCGGAGGCGATACGGTGATCGCAGGCAAGCGTGATCTCATACCCGCCGCCGGCGCACGCTCCATGGATCGCGGCCACGGTGGGAATTTTGAGCGCGGCGAGCCGGTTGAAAATCCGCTGGCCTTCGGCAATGAAGGCGCGCATTTCGCGCGTCTCGGCCTTGCGCAGGAGCGTTTGCAAATCGGCCCCGGCAATGAAGATCGACTTCTTCGCCGAGGTTATGATGACCCCTTTGAGCGCCGTTTCTTTCTCAATGAAATCGAGCTGCGCGCTCAGGTCGCGCAGGGCGGCGGCGTCGAAAATGTTCGCCCCTGAATCCGGCCGATCGAAGATCAGGAGACAGATTCCATCGTCACCAATTTCGCGCCGGATCGTAGAGGCCGCAGGAGAAGCACTCATCCGGTTTAGTTTGACCGGTTTCGGGGAAAATCCAAGCAGGATACAGGCAGACAAGATTTACGGGATGAACCGCATTCAAGAATCGCGAAGCCAACGTTCCTCCTCCCCAATCCCGCAAATCCTGTTAATCCTGTCTGGTCCGTCCCTGCGATGCGTGGCCTGATTGCGCGCTGCGAGCCGCGGTGTTACAACCTCGTGGCCTCACGTCGGGGCGGTCTCTCGCGCACTTTATATGGTCGGCAAGATCCTCATCCCCGAAATTGAAAGTCTGATCGACGCGCGCAATTTCGCCGCGCTGCGCGAGCTCTTCTCCGAGATGCCGCCGGCCGATGTGGCCGAGATCATTCTCGATTTGCCGGAAGACGAGCGCGTCATCATATTTCGGATCCTTCCGCACGCCCTCGCGGCCGATGTTTTTGAATATCTCGACGTCGATGTCGAGGCCCAGCAGGAACTTCTTCGCGCGATGGCGCACGAACAGGTCGTCTCAATCCTGAATGAGATGTCCCCCGACGACCGGACCGCGTTCCTCGAGGAATTGCCGAGCGCGGCGGCCCGCCAGCTCATCCGCCTTCTTACGCCGGAGGAACGCCGCATTGCGCAGGCCCTCCTCGGTTATCCCGAGGGCAGCGTCGGGCGCCTGATGACGCCCGACCTCATCTCGGTCGATGCCAGTTGGACGGTGGGCGAAGTGCTAGCCTACATCCGCGAGCACGGCCAGGACTCCGAGACCCTCAACGTCATCTACGTCGTCGACGATCGCGGCAAGCTGCGCGATGACGTGCGAATTCGCGAGTTCCTCCTCAAGCCGCTCGAGACGCGGGTGAGCGATTTGATGGATGAAAATTTCATCGCGCTCAACGCGACCGACTCGCAGGAGGAAGCGGTGAATGTATTTCGCCGCTACGATCGCACCGCCCTCCCGGTGGTTGACTCCACCGGGGTGCTTGTTGGGCTGGTCACGATCGACGACATGCTCGACGTCGCGGAAGAGGAAGCGACTGAGGATATTCAGAAATTCGGCGGCATGGAGGCGATGGAAGAGCCCTACATGCGCATTCCGCTCTGGCGGATGGTGCGGAAACGCGCCACCTGGCTCGTCGTTTTGTTCATCGGCGAAATGCTGACCGCGTCGGCCATGGGCTTTTACGAAGGGGCGATCGCGAAGGCGGTCGTGCTCGCGCTTTTTTTGCCGATGATTATTTCGAGCGGCGGCAACTCCGGATCCCAGGCCTCGATGCTCATCATTCGCGCGATGGCGCTGGGCGAAGTGACGTTGCGCGATTGGTGGAGGGTGATGCGCAAGGAAGTGATGGCGGGCCTGATGCTCGGCTGCGTGCTCGGGACGATTGGATTTATGCGGGTCGCCGTCTGGGCGCAGTTCTCGGATGTCTACGGACCGCACTACATGTTGATCGCGCTCACGGTCGGCTTCGCGCTCGTTGGGGTCGTGCTCTGGGGATCGCTTTCCGGTTCGATGCTGCCCTTTCTGCTCCGCCGGCTCGGCGCCGACCCGGCGACCTCGTCGGCGCCCTTTGTCGCCACCCTCGTCGATGTCACCGGGCTGATAATCTATTTCACGATCGCGCTCCTCATCCTGCGCGGCGCGATGTTGTAGCCGCGTCGCTGTGAGACGCACCCTCGAGAGGCTCAGCATCGCGCTCGGCAGGGGCTCACAGACCGTGGCTACAGCGCTTTCAGCTTTTCACACCAGCACCGTCGACTCGATCGCGACCCACTCATTGCGGGCGCGCGATTCCGCCACCGCCTGCACGACCCGCATGTAGCGCAGGCCGTCCTCAAAATCCGGATGCGGCTTAATCCGCCCGCGTGATTTGACCGCCGCGATGAAATCGTCTTCCACATGCCAGTCCGTCTCCATGTCGGGCGTCAGCTCGACCACATGCAGGGCGCGATCGCCAATCCGGCTGGCGTGCACCACGTCGGCACCAAAATCGTAGGTCAAGGTGCCGAGATCGCCATAGACCTCGAGCCGGTCGGCCGGCGCATGCGCGTCGACCCCGCTGAACTCCAGCACGCCTTCCATCCCGTTTTCGAAAGCGCAAAGCACGGTGAGCAGATCGGGAATCAACACCTCGTAGCCCTGGCGTTCCGGCTGCAGGATTTTGCCGCGGGCATAAACGCCCGTGATATCGCCAAACCAATGTTGCAAAATCTCTGCGTAGATCCCGAGAGTAAGCACATTGAGACCGCTCATCTCGATCTTTTGCCGCCAGTGGGCCGGCGCGTCCGGATCGAGAAAGACACTATTAAGACTCTGCAAACGCAGATGATGGGGGCTGCCGAGGACCTCCTCCGCGAGCAGCTTTTGCACGAGCAGATCGCCCCGCATCCCGTGCGGCGGCGGGCAGAGCATCGTGACCAATTCCGGGTACCGATGCGACGCCGCCAGCATCTCCTCCGCTTCCGCCAGGTCCATCGCCATCCGGGCCTGACAAAAAACATGTTTGCCCGCTTCGAGCGCCGAGAGGGTGACGGCGGAATGCATGTAAGGCGGGGTGCCGATCCAGATAATGTCGAGCTCCGGGACGGCCAGCATTTCCGCCCAGTTCGCCATCGGGGTCGCGTGCGGCGCATATTCCCGGCAAAATTTGTCCGAGCTTTCGTAGCTGGAATTGCAGACCGCGACCAGCTCGACATCCGGATGGCGCTGCAAAGCCGGGAGATGACGCCGGCGCACGATTTCGCCCGCGCCCACAATTCCGAGCCGTAGTTTGTGATTATTTTTGTGGCTCATGATTGGACGCGCCCCGGGGCGACTTCTATTTGGAAATGGATTTGACCACGGTTTGAGGTGGCTGTTCAACTACGAAAGCTTTTCGCAATCAGCTGATAATGTGCTCGTAAGAAAGTGCTGAGCCGGCACGGCGGCGGTGGAATTGGGGCGGCCTGTGTCTCTTGCGGTGGCCCGATCAGCGAACGCGGCGCCGAACAGGAATCGCTTGACCATTCCGGCGACCGACGGCAGCTTACGCCCCTTTCAAACCCGGCTTATGTCAAAAGTTTGCAGCATCACAGGATCGAAACCGACCCGCGGCAGCGTCATTCATCGCCGCGGCCTGGCGAAAAAGAAGGGCGGCGTCGGCCGTCACGTGACCAAAAACGTGCCCCGCACCTTTAGTCCGAACCTGCACGAGCACCGCATATGGGTGGCCGAGCTGAAGAAATTCGTGCGTATCAAAACGACCGCGCGCGGGCTGAAAACGATCAACAAAAACGGCGCCTTCGCGACGCTGAAAAAGGCGGGACTGATTTAGCGTTGCGCAAGGAAAGGCTGAAATAGATGTAGCGGCGGCCATATCGGCCGCAAAAACTCTGGGGAGCACGGGTTGTCAGCCCGTCGTTCGGCGCAGCCTGCGCCGATAAGAGAAGCCGCCAATCAGCTTGCGCTTCGAACTGCATCCGGCAAGCCTCGCCGGATGCGACGGGCAGACTGCCCGTGCTCCCCCAAACCAAAAAGGACGGCAACTGCCTCAGCAGACCGTCCTGGGCGGAAAGGGCAATCGGGGCGCAAAGGCCCCTCCCACGTTTACCGGGCTTGCGCTTCGGCGTTGCGCCTGCTGCCCCAGCGTGCAGGGTTTCCCGCTGGTCTGATTTCAGCTTTTCCCAATTCAGCTTTGATGTGTTCGTATCCACTCACTTGATTCGCGCATTCCCGTGTGCCTACCCACCGGGCTTGGTCTATGTCGCCGCCTCCCAGCTCGCTCCATTGAGCTTTTGATCTTCTTCCTTCTGACTTCTTCCCAATTTCAGCTTTCAGCTTCTAACTGTCAGATTTCCCAATGAACTGGTACTGCCTTCACACCGAACCGAAACAGGAGAACAAGATCGCCCTCGTCCTCCAGCGGGAACTCGAGCTCGAGGTCTTTTCCCCGCGCATCCGTTTTCGGCGGATGCGGGCGGGGCGTCCGCTTTGGGCGACGGAGGCGCTTTTTCCCGGTTATCTCTTCGCCCGCTTCGATTATTTCGAGCGGCGCCGCCAGGTGAACGCCCTCCCCGGCGTGACCCGGGTGGTGCAATTCGGCGATCGGCCGACCCCGATCGATGACTCGATCATGGCCGAGCTGCGCGCCCTCGTGCAGGACAACGAGACGGTCGAGGTAGCAGCCGACCCGCAACCGGGCTCGGAGGTGATCGTGACCGGCGGTCCGATGCAGGGTTTGCGCGTCCTCGTGACGCGGGTCATCCCGGCCCGGCAGCGGGTTGCGATCCTGCTCGAGCTGCTCGGGACCAGCCGCGAGGTCGAGATCGAGCGCGACCGGGTGTTTCCGGTGAATCCGAGGGTCGGAAAAAGCTGAAATTGTTATGCGCCTCACAGAGCAATTACGAGATCGAGCCAAATCGTACGCTTCGCAGATTATCCGCGTTTCTATGTAGCACTGCCACGGCGACGAGCGGAAGTCGCTGTGCCGGGACACCTCATCGCCATCTTCGTAACGATGGTCGAGCGAACGAAACGAAACAGCTGACTCCATTTCAGGATATCAGCTTTTCAGCGTTTCAGCTTTTTCCCAATGGCGGCAGTTTTTCCCGCCATTGGAAGATCAGCCAGGGGAGGCGGCGCGCGCTCCAGAAACGCGGGACAAAGATCCGCGGCTGGGCGACGGAACGGAAAAACCAGCCGAAGTAATATTTGTCGGCCCACTCCGGGATGCGGACCTGGTCGCCCGTAAGGAAGCCGAGCGCGGCCCCGATGCAGTGGACCGCCGGCCGGTAATTGAGCCGCTCGAGCAGGTAGCGACCGAGCTTGTCCTGGATGCCGCCGCCGATCGCGATCACGACGTGTTTCGGGCGGATTTGCCGGACGAGCGCGAGAAGGCTTTCGTCTTCGACCGGGCGATCGTACTGCGGCGCGACGTAGATGGTTTCTGAAAAGCTGAAATCTGAAACGCTGACCTCTGACTTCTGACCTCCGGCCTCTGAGTTCCACCCTCCGTCCTCCGTCCTCTGACCTCCGGCCCCTGTCCTCTGACTTTTCGGCTGAATGGCGGGCCGCCGGCCAGAGCGTGCGAGCCGCACGGGCTCCCCGGAGAGGAACGCGACCAGTTTGGCCCGCGACGATTCGGTCCCCACGACCCAGACGACCGCGCCGGGCTGCCTGACAGATTCGTGCTCGAGCAGTCGCTTGACGTGTTCGAGCCCGGAGATGCGCGGCACCTTCTCGCCGGTGAACAATTTCCAGAGCAAGACCATGAAGCCGCTGTCGGCAATCGCGAGATCGGCCCCGAGCACGGCGCGCCGATAATCTTCGTCGCGACAGAGGTTGATCATCGAAGGAGCGGCCGGCGCGACGAGCAACCCACCGCGGCGGGTGATTTCCTCGACCGCCTCGCGCGAGGTGCCGCCGAAGAAGTCGAGGCCGAGGATCGTATACGTCTTCAAAAAGCTGAAACGCTGAAATTGGTTAGCGTTTATCGGCTATTGGTAAAGGGGAATCGCCGGATTGCGGTGCTGACAGAAGGAAATTTTGCAGCCCGCGTGCCGCCCATCGAAGAGAAGTAAGAAGGAGGAAGGAAGAATTAGGAAGTGCAGCTGCCCGTCCTTGGTTGGGGAGCACGGGCTGCCAGCCCGTCGTTCGGCGCAGTCTGCGTCGAACCGCACGGAGCGCGACGCGATGGACGACGGGCGCGCCCAGGTTGCGCTGCGCGCAAATTACACCCGGCGAACCTCGCCGGATGCGACGGGCAGACTGCCCGTGCTCCCCGGAAAAGAAACAGGGACGGGACGACGCCCGTCCCTCCACTCCCGCGGAAAAACAAGCTCGGACGAGACCCGCAAGCTTTCGCGAGCAAGCAGCGGTCGTCCGTCCAGGACAGGCGTTTACTTAAAGCTTAAAACTTGAAACTTAAGACTCAAAGCTTCTCCGCTCGGCAGGCGGAGCGGCCGCCCTACAAAGACAGAAACTCGGACGACACGGCGATCGTCCCTCCCAAGGATGCGCAGCTTGCCCGACATTCGCCTTCGGCCCGATCTCCCATTCTTCCCCGGCAACCGATAACAATTAACAATAACCGAGCCGCTCGCGGCTCCCCCTTGCTTATTCCCGAAACCCGACGACAGTCCGGCCTCTTGGATAAGTTCTGTCCTGTTCGTAGTGCGGTAGATCGTCAGGTGAGTTTCCTCATTGGTGATTCTGAAACCCGATTCCCGGGAACGGCTCTGTAGCTCGCAGCTCCTGCTCCAAAAATCACAAATGAAACTATACGTAGGTAATCTCTCTTTTGAGACCACTGAAAACGATCTGCGCGAGCTCTTCGCGCAACACGGCACCGTCACCGATGTCGCCATCCTGAACGATCGCGAAACCGGCCGTTCCCGCGGCTTCGGATTCGTCACGATGGGCGACGCGACTTCCGCCAACGCGGCGATCAGCGCGCTCAACGGCAAGGAAGTCTCCGGCCGTGCTCTGACCGTGAACGAAGCGCGTGCCCGCGAGGAGCGGCCGCGCCAGTTTGCCGGCAACCGCCGGTAATCGATCGCTTTTGATCTTGCGAGCCGGCGCCTCGAAACGGGGCGCCGGCTTTGCACATCGAAGGACCAAATGGCTGTTGACCCAAGGAAAGCGATCGAGATCGAAGGCAAAGTGCTGGCTGTGCTGGCCGGGACCATGTTCCGCGTAGAGCTGGCAAACGAGCATGTCGTGCTCGCTCATATTTCGGGCAAAATGCGGAAGCGCTTCATTCGCCTGACGACAGGCGACCGGGTGCGCCTGCAGATGTCGCCTTACGACGTGGACAAGGCACGCATCGTTTACCGGCTCGGGTAGGGGCGCGGACGCGCTTTGCGCGCCGGTTGTTGGTTATTGGTTTGCCGTTATTGGGGGCATTAACCACTGAAATTTGAGGGTGGGATGTCGTCCCGTCCGTGTTGCAGGTCGAGCGCCCCGCTTGACCAGAGAATCCGGACAACTGAGATAGTTGCTGGTTTTGTCGTCCCCCTGGCTCGACGGAGTCTCGCCCCACCCCGAAGGAACGATCGCCGCCTGCTCGCGAAAGACCGCTCAGATCGGATCGGGGCACAAAGGCCCCTCCCACATTTGGGTCGCTCGCCGCTCGTTAGTTGCGGGCGACACACCCGCCGCTAGACTGCTCGCCATGCCTTACAAAGACCTCACTCCGCCCGCCGGCGAAAAGATTACGCGCGCCGAAAAACTTAATGTGCCTGATCACCCGATCATCCCATTTATCCGCGGCGACGGCACCGGGCCCGACATCTGGGCGGCGAGCGAGCGGGTCATGGATGCCGCGGTCGCGAAGGCTTACGACGGCAAAAAGAAAATTTCCTGGTTCGAGGTTTTCGCCGGTCAGGCGGCGAAGGACAAATTCGACAGCTGGTTGCCGGACGATACGGTCGAGGCTTTCCGCGAATATCTTGTCGGGATCAAGGGCCCCCTGACGACGCCGGTGGGCGGCGGGATCAGCTCGCTCAACGTCGCCCTGCGCCAGATGCTCGATCTCTACGTTTGCCTGCGCCCTGTGCAATATTTCCAAGGTGTCCCCTCCCCCGTAAAGCGGCCGGAGAAAGTGGACATGATCATCTTCCGCGAAAACACGGAGGACATCTACGCCGGGATTGAGTGGGCCGGCGGCACCCCGGAAGCGAAGAAGGTGCTCGATTTCCTGGAGAAGGAATTTCCGAAGGCGTTCGGCAAAATCCGTTTCGGCACGGAGGCGAAGGCGAAGGAATTTTGGGACCGGGTCGGCGCGAAAGATTTCCCGACTGATGTGCGCGTCGGGGTCGGGATCAAGCCGGTCAGTTATTCCGGCACGGTGCGTCTGGTTCACAGCGCGATCAGTTACGCGATCCAGAACAAGCGCAAGAGCGTGACCCTGGTGCACAAGGGCAACATCATGAAGTTCACCGAGGGCGCTTTTCGCGACTGGGGCTACTCGGTCGCGAAAAATTTCTTCGGCGCGGAGGAACTCGACGGCGGCCCGTGGTGCAAGATTCCGGAGGGCAAACCGGGCGCCGGGATTGTGATCAAGGACGCGATCGCCGATATCACTCTCCAACAGGTGCTGACGCGCCCGGACGATTTCGATGTCATCGCGACCTTGAATTTAAATGGCGATTACCTGAGCGACGCGCTCGCGGCGCAAGTCGGCGGGATCGGGATCGCGCCCGGCGGGAACGTCAATTACATCACGGGCCACGCGATTTTCGAGGCGACCCACGGCACGGCGCCGAAATATGCCAACCAGGACAAAGTGAATCCCGGTTCGGTTATTCTCTCGGGCGAAATGATGTTCCGATACATGGGCTGGACGGAAGCGGCCGATCTGATCCTGAAAGGATTGAACGGCGCGATTGCGAGCAAGCGGGTAACCTACGATTTCGCGCGCCTGATGGAAGGCGCAACCGAAATCAAATGTTCGGCCTTCGGCGAGAACGTGATCGAGCACATGTAAAGCGCGGCTCGCGCGGGAGATTTTGTAGGGCGAGCGCTCCGCCTGCCCGGGATTCAGGGTCGGCAAAACCTGTCGGGGTTCGGCCTGCCCTCGGGTTATCCCTGGCAAGCGGAGCGCTTGCCCTACAAAATCTGCGCGGATATTCTCGCCTGTATGGGTCATCCTCCCCGAATGCCGGTTTGGTTGCGATGGGATCAGGAGGTCGTTTACTTCCTCACGTTTTGCGTCGTTAGGCGGCAGAAGGTGCTGGCGAACAACAGCGCATTCGCTGCCTTCGAAGCCTCTCTTGCTCGCCTGACAAATTGGAATGTCATCGCGGCGATTCTCATGCCCGACCACGTGCATCTGCTCCTCGCCCCGAGGGACCGAGAGGAGGCGGTCGGAAATGGCATCGGCGGCAATTAAGCGCTGGATTCGTCAGGAACTACGAGCCGAATGGCAATCGCAGCCGGGTAGTTTCGATCGATTGCTCCGCTCGGATGAGTCGTCCCTGGGAAAAATGGAAATATATCCGGGAGAATCCGGCCCGGGCTCGGCTCGTCCAGAAATGGCAGGATTGGCCTTACCGGGTCGGCTTTGATTTGTAGGGTAGGCGCTCCGCCTGCCGCACGGTGACAGGCGACCGGATTGGGACGGCAAGCGGAGCCCTCGCCCTGCAATTGATTTGTGGCAACAGATTTTGCGGGAGAGGACGGATCCCGGGCCCCTCCAGATGGCCCGCTTGCCCTGCCACCGCGGCCGGATTAAATGTCCGCCCATGGACCGCTTCCGATTGTTTGCCGTTGCCTTTGCCCTAACGACTCTGCCGCTCCCGCTGCGGGGCGCGCCGTCGCCCTCGCCCGCCGCGACCGCCGCGGCGACCGGGACAACCTCTGCACTCCAGGAACGGGCCAACCGATTCCTCGAAATGATGAACTCCGGCTACCAGGCGCTCTACACCGTGAACAGCGAGGCGCAGTGGAACGCCGTCCGCGATGTCACGCCGGAACACGACGCCGCCGCCGAGACGGCCGCGAAAGCCTACGCCGCTTTCAATGGCAGCCCGCTCGTGGTCACAACGACGCGCGAATTGCTTGGACATGCCGCCGACCTGGATCCGCTCACGGTGCGTCAGCTCCGCCAGGTGCTGCTGAACGCCGCCGAATACCCGATGACGAACCCGCTCATCGTGCAACGCCGCGTGCGCGGAGAAACGCGCCAATCGTCGTTGCTCAATTCCTACCAGTTCAAATTCAAAGGCCAACCGATTACGCCTAACGAAATCGACAATCGCCTCGGCTCGAGCACCGATCTGGCGGAGCGCAAGGCGCTCTGGGAAGCCTCGAAGGAGATCGGCCCGACCTTGAAGGAAAATCTCATCACCGTCTGCGGCCTGCGCAACGGCGCCGCCGGCGAGGCGAATTATCCCGACTATTTTTCTCTGCAGGCCGCGGCCTATGGCATGACGACGCCGGAGATGCTGAAGATGAACGAGGAGTTCATGGAAGCGTTGCGCCCTCTTTACCTGCAACTGCATACCTGGGCGAAATACAAGCTGGCGGAAAAATTTCATCAGCCGGTCCCGGACAAAATTCCGGCTCATTGGCTGAACAATCGTTGGGCGCAGAACTGGACCGGCCTGGTGGAAGCGGCGGATCTGGATCCGTATTTCAAAGGCAAAACGGCGGAGTGGGTCGCGAAGACGGCGGAAGAATTCTATGTCAGTCTGGGCTTACAGACGTTGCCGGGCAGCTTCTGGGTGAAATCGGATCTCTATCCGGTTCCGAAAGGCGACCCGCGGAAGAAGAACACCCACGCTTGGTGCTACCACATCGATCTCAACAAGGACATTCGTTCCCTCCAGAGCATCGAGCCAAATTCGGAGTGGTTCTTCACCGCCCATCACGAGCTCGGGCATGGTCATTATTTTCTCTCCTACTCCCGGCCGGAAGTGCCGCCGCTCCTGCGCACGGGCGCGAATCCCGGATTCCACGAGGGCATCGGCGAGTTGATCGCGCTCGCCTCCAGCCAGGTGCCGTATCTGCAGGCGAAAGGGATTTTGCCGGCGGATTTCAAAGCCGACAAAACGGCCTTCCTGCTCGACGACGCGCTCGCCCGCTCGATCCCGTTCATGTTTTTCGCTTCCGGAACCATGACGCATTGGGAGGCCGACGTGTATGCGAAACGCCTCGAGCCCGAGGAATGGAACGAGCGCTGGTGGAAATACGTGGGCGAATTCCAAGGCGTCGAGCCGCCGGAGAAGCGGGGCGAGAATTGGGCCGATTACGCGACCAAGACGCACATCAACGACGCGCCGGCTTACTATTACAACTACGCTTTCGCGACCGTCCTGAAATTTCAACTGCACGACTACATCGCGCGCAAGATTCTCCATCAACCGCCGCAATCCTGTAACTACGCTGGGAACAAGGAAGTCGGGAAATGGCTTTACAACATCCTGAAAAAAGGCGGGACGGAAGACTGGCGCAAAGTGCTGAAGGAAGCGACCGGCGAAGAGATCTCGACCCGAGCGATGGTGGACTATTTCCAGCCTCTCATGTCCTGGCTCGAAGAACAAAACAAGGGTCGCAAGATCGGCTGGGAGAATGGCAAGGACGAGGACGAGCACGAGGAAAAAGAGCGGGAAGAACGCGAGAAAGTGCGCGGCTAAAGGTGGGAGGGGACTTTGTGCCCCGATGACCTGACGGATCGCATTGGGGGATCGGGGCGCAAAGGCCCCTCCCACATTTTTGCGCTTCACGCGCGGCAGCCTTCCGCTAGCCTTGGCGGATGGCTACGGACTCTCTTTGGCATCGTTTCCAGAAATATTTTCTGCGCTACGACGATCTCGGCTTCACCCTCGATATCAGCCGGATGCGCTTTCCCGAGGGTTACTTCGAAAAAATGCGCCCGAAGGCGGAGAAGGCCTTTGCCGCCATGCGCGAGCTGGAGGCGGGCGCGATCGCCAACCCGGACGAAAACCGGATGGTTGGCCACTACTGGCTGCGCGCGCCGGAGCTCGCGCCTAACGACGAGCTGCGGACCGATATCGTGCAAACGAACGAGCGCATCCACAAATTCGCCTCCGACATTCAGGTCGGTCGGATCGCGGCCCCGGATGGCAAACCGTTCGAGCACCTCCTGCTCGTCGGCATCGGCGGCTCGGCCCTCGGGCCGCAGTTCGTGGCCGAGGCGCTCGGGACGAAGCGCGACGCGATGAACCTTTTCTTTTTCGACAACACCGATCCGGACGGCTTCGACCGGGTTTTGGAAAAGATCGGGGACGGTCTCAGTCACACGCTCACCGTCGTCATTTCCAAATCGGGCGGCACCAAGGAGACGCGGAACGGGATGCTGGAAGCGAAAGCGCGCTATGAAAAATCCGGTTTCGATTTCGGCAAACACGCCGTCGCCGTGACCGGAGTGGGAAGCGAGCTGGACCAATACGCCGAGAGCAACAGCTGGCTGGCGCGTTTCCCGATGTTCGACTGGATCGGGGGCCGCACCTCGGTCATGAGCGCGGTTGGGCTCCTCCCGGCGGCCCTCCAGGGGTTGGACACGCAAAGCTTCCTCGCCGGGGCGGCGGCGATGGACGAGCAGACCCGACAGCCTGACGAGATGGAGAACGCCGCCATGCTTCTCGCCCTGATGTGGTATTACGCCGGCGATGGGCAGGGGAAAAAGGACATGGTCATCCTGCCCTACAAGGACCGGCTGGCGCTTTTCAGCAAATACCTGCAGCAGCTCGTCATGGAGTCGTTAGGCAAGAAACACGATCTCGACGGGAAGGTGGTGCACCAGGGGATCGCGGTCTACGGGAACAAGGGCTCGACCGATCAGCACGCCTACCTCCAGCAACTGCGCGACGGGGTGCCGAATTTTTTCGCGACTTTCATCGAAGTGCGAAAAGATCGGGCCGCGGAGCGATTTGAAGTCGAGGAGGGCGTGACGAGCGGCGACTATCTGCAGGGTTTCCTGCGCGGGACGCGGGCCGCGCTTTACGAAGGGGAGCGCGATTCGATCACGATCAGCATTCCGCAAGTCGACGCCTTCCAGGTCGGCGCCCTGATCGCGCTTTATGAGCGAGCGGTCGGGTTTTACGGCACGCTCGTGAACGTGAACGCCTATCATCAGCCGGGCGTCGAAGCGGGCAAGAAAGCCGCCACCCGCATCCTGCAATTGCAGCCCAAGGTGCGGGCGCAACTTTCGACCGGCGGAGTGACGGCGGAGCAGGTCGCGCAGGCAATCGGGGCCGAGGCGGAAGATGTTTACCACGTGCTGCAACATCTGGCGGCGAACGATCCCGCGATCACGAGCAGCCGCGGCGCGCCGGCGGCGGAAAAATTTTCGAAGACGAAGTAGCGAACGGCGTCTCATCGCCTAGATTCGCTCCGCTCCGCCACCCTTCCCCAGGGGTAGCGGCACTCTCCCATGCAGGAAGCGGAACCGAAAATTTCATGGACGGACCTGAGGAAGTTCGTCGGGCAGCTCAACCACGATCTGCGCAATCATCTCAATGCGCTCGAACTGCAGGCGGCGTTTTTGAACGAGATCGTGGAACAGCCGGAGGCGAAAGAGGAACTCAACCGGCTGCGCAACCTGACGAGCGAGGTGGGGGCGCAGCTGCAAAAACTGTCGAACCAGCTGGGGAAGATCCAAGTCAACCCGATGCCCTATCTGGCGGCGGAATTTGTCGAGGACCTGCGGGCGAGCCTCGTCCTGGCGGCAGCGGAGGAGGCGGCTGGCATCCAATGGAAAGTGTCGTTAGGGGCGGAGAAGATCGAGGCTGACCCGCTGCTCTTACAGGAAGCATTTCTGGAATTATTTCGGAACGCCTTTGCGCACGACCGCGGTCAAGACCCGCTCGTCTTCGAAGCCCGAGCCGCCGGGGACAGGCTCGAATTCGCACTCTGCGAGCCGAAGGCGAAGTTTGCGGGTTCGACGGAGAACTGGGGAGAACTGCCGCTCGGGCGGGTCCGGCATGGTCATTATAGCCTTGGCCTCTTTCGGGCCCGCGGTATTTTTGAAGCGCACCATGGAACGTTCCGCGCACAGTTCGATCCGGCCAGCTCGATTCTGGTCACCACGGTCGAGCTTCCGATTGCCGGTTATAGCGGCGGTCTATGACCGCCGATTGGTGGCAGGCAGTTTCCCGGCCTCGGCGGTCATAGACCGCCGCTCTAGGACGATCCCATGAGCATGGACAATCGACGCATCCTGATCATCGACGACGAGCGCCCCATCCTCATGACGCTCGAGGCATTGTTAGGTCGGCACGGTTATCAGGCCGATGTGGCCGCCAACGCCGCCACTGGCATGCGCCTGCTGCAAAGCAAAACGCCCGCCCTCGTCCTGCTCGATCTGCAACTGCCAGATGCCGACGGGCTTCACATGCTCGAGCAGATCAAAGCCGAGCACCCGGAAACGCAGGTCGTTATTCTGACCGCGCACGATTCCCTCAACAACGCGATCGAGTCGATTAAGCGCGGCGCGTATCATTTCATCAGCAAACCGTATGCGCCCGAGGAGCTGCTCAGCCTGGTCGAGAAAGCACTCGAAAAACAATCGCTCCTCCGCGAAACCCTCGAGTTGCGCGAGACGACGCAGCAATTGAAGAAACGTCTGGCCGAGGCGGAAACGCGGCTCGCGCCCGTTTTTAAAAGCAAGGTGATGCAGCAGATCGACGAGCTCATTACCGCCATGGCTCCGTCGGAAGCCAACGTCCTCATCACGGGCGAGAGCGGGGTGGGCAAGGAAGTGATCGCGACCCTGATTCACAATCGCAGCCGCCGGGCCGACAAACCGATGGTGAAATTGAATTGCGCCGCTTTTCCGCAGGCCATGATTGAAGGCGAGCTCTTTGGCTACGTGAAGGGCGCCTTCACCGGGGCGACGAACGATTTCCGGGGGATGATCGCCGCCGCCGCCGGCGGCACGCTTTTTCTCGATGAGATTTCCGAGATGCCGGCGGAATTGCAGACCCGATTCCTGCGCGTCCTGCAGGAACGGGAATATCGTCCGTTAGGCAGCACCAAGACTTTGAAGGCAGATTTCCGGGTCGTGGCCGCGACCAATCGCCCGCTCCAACAGGCCCTGGCCGAGAATCGGCTTCGTTCCGATCTTTATTATCGGCTCAACACCTTCCAGATCGAACTCCCTCCGCTGCGCAAACGGAGGGAAGATATTCCACCACTCGTCTCCACCTTCGTGCGCGGTTTTGCGCAGCAACTTGGCAAACTGGAGCCGTCCATTTCACCGGAAGCGTTTCAGAAATTGCTCGATTACGGCTGGCCGGGAAACGTGCGCGAGCTGCAAAACGCGATGGAATACGCAGTCGTGCTCGCGCGCCAGGATCAGATCACGGTCAAAGAATTGCCGGCCGAAGTGCAGCTCCCGGTGGCGCTGCAAAAAACGGAACGCACCGCCGCCGGCCAGAGCAACGGCCCGGCCCGCCGCCTCTGCGAGATGGAGCGCAACGCCATTCTGGACGCCCTCGCACAATGTCACGGCAATAAAAAGAAAGCGGCGGAGTTGCTCGGAATCCAGCGCCCGACGCTCTACAACAAGATGAAGCGCTACGAGATTCAGATCTGAAAATCCGAATCCGGACAAATCCGAAGATTCTCGAGAGTTGAAAGTCTCGAAACGGCCGGCCCACGATTTTTTGTTTTCCCAAACTGCTGATCTTTCAAGTTTGTTTCGTATTTCGAGATTCGATTTTCGAATTTAGATTCCTTCCAGATGTCGGCGCATCAGGACAAAGTTTTAGAGCACGCCCGGCGGGAACTCGAGACCGCCCCCGCGACCGACCCGCCCCATCTCCTCCCGCTCTACCAGAAGTTTCTCAAGATCGAAAATTATCGCCTCCGTTTGCGGCATCAGGCGGGCGGAGGCGGGCGCGAAGTCTGTGCCAGCCGCGCCTCCCTCATCGACGTCCTCCTGCGTCAGGTTTTTGCCTCGGCGAGCGCGGCGGCCAAAGCAAAGAACGGGGACAAAGTGATTCCGGTGAGCCTGGTCGCGCTCGGCGGCTACGGGCGGGGCGAGCTGAATCCGGGAAGCGACGTGGATGTGATGTTTCTCCACCCGCACATCGGGAAGAAGGTGCCCGATTCGCTGGCGCAGACGGTCGAACAGGTCCTCTATTTTCTCTGGGACGTGGGATTCAAGGTCGGGCACTCGACCCGCTCGCTGCGCGAAGCGCTTGCCCAGGCCAATGACGAGATGCTGACCAAGACGGCGATGCTGGAGGCGCGCCATCTGGCAGGCGATCGCGATCTTTATCAGCGCTTCCGCACCCAGTTCCGCAGCCACTGTGTGCAGGGGCACGAGAAGGAATACATTGCCGCGCGCATGGAAGACCAGGCGCGCCGGCACGAGAAATTTGCCAATAACGTTTACCTGCAGGAGCCGAACGTGAAGCGCGGCTGCGGCGGCCTGCGCGACTACCAGAATCTCCTCTGGATCACTTACTTCAAGGAAGGCGCCCTAACGACCACGCATCTCGAGGGCAAAGACTGGCTCAGCACCGGCGACCGCCGCCGGATCGACGTCGCCTACGACTTTCTGCTCCGGGTGCGAACTCAGCTCCATTACACGAACGAGCGCACCACCGACACCCTCCACCTCAGCCTGCAACCAGAGATCGCCCGCCGGCTCGGTTACCACCAGAAGACGCCCGTCGGCCGGAACGAGGCCTTCATGAAGGACTATTATGAGCACACCCGGAATATTTTTCGGATTACGGAACGGCTGAGCGAACGCTTCGCAACCGGCACCGCCACCACCACGCGCCGGCTTTTCTTCCCGCTCCTGCCGCGCCGCCGGGCCGAGGAAGAGCATTTCGACAATTTCTTCAGCCGCGGCGGACAATTACACGTCAGCGACCCGCAACACTTCGCCCGGAATCCGGTAGAATTAATGAAGGCGTTCGAACACGCCCAGGAGCGAAAGCTGGAGCTGAGCCCGGAGCTGACCGATGCGCTCAGTCGCCGGCTGCGCCTCGTCACCCGTGAGTTTCGTTATGCCAGGGCGCCGCGAGAAATTTTTGCCCGCATCCTGACCCGCAAGGGGGAGGTCGCGCGCGTTCTGCGGATGATGCACGAAGTCGATTTTCTGGGGCGGTATTTGCCGGAGTTTGGGCATCTCACCTGCCTTGTGCAGCACGAGTATTTCCACCGTTACACGGCCGATGAGCACACTCTGGTATGCCTCGACAAGCTCGATGCGCTCCTCGAAACCGAGGAGCCGAAACTGCAGCCTTACCGGCAGTTGTTCAAGGAGCTGGCCGATCCCTATGTTCTCTATCTCGCGCTCCTTCTGCACGATACCGGCAAGGGCGTCGGGGCGCGCCCCCATTCCGAAGCGAGCGCGCTCTTCGCGCAGGCCGTGGCGGCGCGACTGCAACTGGCGCCGGAGCAGCGCCGCTCGCTCGTCCTGCTGGTCGATCATCACGTCACGCTCTCGAGCATGGCGCAGCAACGGAATGTGGATGACCCGGCGACGGTGATCGAGCTGGCCAATATCGTGAAGTCGCAATCGAACCTCGATGCGCTCATGCTCCTGACCCTGGCCGATGGCCAGGGCACAACCGATAACTGGTCGGATTGGAAGGAGTCGTTAGTCTGGCATCTTTACCAAGCGGCCGCCGGTTACCTGCGGGACGAGGAAGGATTCATCGCCCAGGGAAAACGCGAGCGCGAACGGCTCCACCAGGCCGTGGCGGAAAAATTGCCGCCCGATTTTGCGGACGAAATTGAAGCCCATTTCGACTACATGCCGGACAACTATTTTCGCGCTTTCGGCTCCGGCGAAATCGTGGCCCACCTCGAACTCTTTCGCACCCTGTGGGGCAACATCTACCTCCGGGACGAGCCCGCTTACGCGCCTGCCTTGCGTTGGGAAGCGATGCCTGAACAGGGGCACAGCCTGGTCTCGATCTGCACCTGGGATCGGCAGCATCTGCTCGCCAGCATCGCGGGCGCGTTCGCCGTCGCTTCGCTCAACATCCTGAGCGCCGATATTTTTATCCGGGACGACAACCTTGTGCTCGATGTCTTCCGGGTGCGCAACGCAAGACTCGGAGCGGTGACGGACCGGGACGAGATTGCGACCGTGGAATCTACCCTGCGGACCGCGCTGCAAAGCGAGCGTTTCGACTTTGCGCCTCTCTTGGCGGAGGTTCGGCGGCCGCGCGCCCCCCGCACCCCGGAGATCGATTTCCCCACCCGGATCAGCATTGAAAATAAGAGCCACCCGACGTGCACGCTCATCCAGGTCGAGACTCCGGACCGGCTCGGTTTGCTCTACGACCTGGTCGCCTGCCTCGGGCGCAACAACGTCTACATCACGCTCTCGCGCATCAGCACCGAGAAGGGAGCCGCGATCGATACCTTCTACGTCACCGACGCGACGACGCGGGGGAAGATCACCGACACGAGCCGGGTCGGCCAACTGCAGGAGCAATTGCAGGCCGCCACCATGACCTCGGCCTAACGAGGCGGCGCACAACCGTTAACCGGGATTGCCGAATCGGCCGCGGCGGCTACCTTCCCGGCTCCACTTTTGTATGAACGTCCTGATCCTCGCCGCCGGCTACGCCACTCGTCTTTATCCGCTGACGGAAAACAAAGCCAAACCGCTTTTGGAAGTGGCGGGCAAGCCGATGATCGAATGGGTCCTGGATAATCTCGCACCGATTCCCGATCTTGGAACAGTCTACGTGGTCACGAACGACAAGTTCGCGAGCGATTTTCAGGAGTGGGCCGACGGCTATACGAAGTCACACCGCAAAGTCACGTTCAAGATCGTGAACGATGGTTCGCGCAGTGATGCCGACAAGTTGGGTGCGATCGGAGACATTCGCTTCGTCATCGACCGGGAGGAGTTAACCAAAGACGCCCTCATCGTGGTGGCGGGCGACAATCTCTTCAGCGAGCCGCTGACAGAATTTGCCGCCCATGCCGAAGGCTCCGCCGCCACCCTCGCGACCTACGATGTCGGCGATCTCGAGGCGATGAAGAAATATTCCGCGATCAAGACCGATGCCGTCGGGGTGATCACGCATTTCGAGGAGAAGCCGGAAAAACCGGACACGACCCTGACCGGCATCGCGCTCTATTATTTTTCGCCTGAGACGCTGGAGTTGTTCACCACCTACATCGCGGCGGGGAACAATCCCGATCAGCCGGGACGTTTCATCCAGTGGCTGTACACGCGCCGTCCGGTGAAGACGTACCAAATCAAGGGGACCTGGTACGACATCGGGAGCAAGGAAACACTCGCGGAAGCGAGTCGGATCTTCGCGAAGTTCGTGTAGTGCAACCCGCCGATTCCACCAGGCGCAGGGCGTAACATTCTACTTCAGCCGGCCTTCGTCGAATTCGATCAGGTCGAAGTATGTCCGAATGTCCTTCCGCCCCTCGCCCCCCGCTTCCTTCCGGAAATGAACAAAACGCGCTTTCTTCACGGCGGTGTCGGGATGGCGTGAGATCATGGCTTGATTCCACTGCTCGATCTCTTCCGCCGTGTGCCGGGCGCCGTTCTTCCGCACCCAAGCGAGGATAGCGGCGTCATCCTCCAGTTCGTTAGCCACTTTCTCGAAGGCATCGGGATCGATTTTGAGGAAGGCAAGGAGATGTTTGTCGAAGCCAACGGTCTTGTAATTGTAGCCGTCGAGCAGCCCTTTGCGATGGAGGAGGGCCTTGTCGATCAGCCGGGGCAGATGAACGTATCCGCCCAGCCGCTCATAGGGACTGCGCGGCAGCAGCTTGGCCATCGGGAGCGCGCTAGGAGGTGGCGGGCAAACCGAAGGGATGCGGCGGAGGCCGGCGCAACTTCGTCGCCTGACGGGCGCTGGATTCCACCTCCGGGATCAGTTCCGCCTGTTCCCATTTTTTCTGGCCGATGACCAATTGGCCGGTGAAGGTGCCCCCCTTTTCGACGTTGATCGAGCGCGCCGCGACATTGCCATCGAGTGACCCGTTGCTCCGGATGGTCACGACCGTTTCGGCCACGATCTCACCCGACATCTTTCCCCGAATCTCGATCGATCCGACCTGAAGCTGACGAAAAAATTGCACGTGAGCTCGTTTCCCGATCAGGACTTGCGGCGCGCTTAACTTCCCCGGCACCTTGCCCGAACCACGAAACTCGACCTTCTCGATACATTGCAAACTACCGCGCAATTTGCCGTCGATGATGGCCGAGCGACAAACGACGCTGCTACTGCTGAGGTCCCCGGAAGAAGTGACATGGACATTCCCGTGAGTGCGAATGGCGCGGCTGAAGGCAGTGTTGATTTTGTAATCGCGCAGGTCCATGTGGACGCTGCACGACGGACAAATCGTCGAGGTGGCCGCGGAATTCACCTCCTGGGTGTGGCCACAATCGAAGCAGGCCACGGAGGTGATCCGTGGCCGATGCAGGATCTGCTCGATGCGGCGCAGAAGCGACGGGGCCGCGACCACGCCGCCAGGCTCAAGGTTCGCCTTCGCCGCGACGGGCGCCGCCGAAGCGACGACAAAATGCCGGCCGCATTGCCGGCAAAGCGTGTTCTTGGCCGCGGCGTATTCGTTCTGTTTGAAGCCACAGTGTGGACACTCCACACTGACCTTTGCAGGCGTTTTGGCCACAAACTTACGGCCTGCCTATGCCCTTAGGAACGGCCCGCGAACGCCGGTTTGGGCGAGGCGGGAGTTTCATCATTGCGAACGATTTCGGGGCGACTCGGGCCCCCGTTGGAACCGGCCGCGGGAGCCCTGCCACTGGTGACTTCCGACTTGCCGATGAAGGTGGCGCCTTCTTCGATCACGAGACGGGCCGCTTTCAGATCACCCTGCAGGGTGCAGCGCGACTTCAATTCGCAGCGTTCACCGACTGTGATGTTGCCGTGCACTTTTCCGTAGACCGTGATCGACTTCGTCTTGATCTCGCCCCGGATGTCGGCGTTTTCACCAATCGTTAAGACACCATCGGAATTGATTTCGCCTTCGACTTTGCCGTCGATCATCAACTCCTTTTGAAATTTGATGCTTCCTTTGATCTCGACATCCTTCGAGAGGATGTCCTTGCCAGTTTGTTCCGCCATATATTTTTGCGATTCGCTAATGTTTGATTGTTTGGGTGTCTCCTCTCGAGGAGAAGGAGGCTGTAGGTCCTCAGCATAACCCGGGCCAGCTACGGAGCTCTCTACCGGCGGTGCAGGTTTTTGCGGGATGAATTTCTTTAGCACGCAGCAGTATTAGGAGGCACAGCTCCTGTGTCAACGCGAAGATGGCCAAAGCAGCCATTTTTACCGCGGATGCCATTCTCCACGGCGAGTTTCAGAAACGCGGGGCTTGAGAAGGAGATCGATCCAGAACCCGGCAAAGCGCATTTGCCGGCGCCGGAATTCCGAGGAGGGCCGCGGAATTCTCGGCCACCCGTTCTCCATCATAAACCAGAGCCTAGCGCACGCCGTGCTCCTGCAGAATCTTCCCTGCCGGCTGCGGTCGGACGGAGGGATAAAAACGCGCACTGGCTATGATCCCGGGAGGACTTTCGTGCGAACTGCCGGCTACGACCGGCTGATCCGACCAATAGGCGGTGGCGGGCGCGAGCCACCATGGTGCCTGGTGATCCGGCCGGCCCAGCGCGGGTCCCGTGTACGAGAATGGCGCTAAAACGTAAACCAGCAGGGACGCGATCCGCTCCGGCTAAGCGAAGCCGCGCAACCACCACCATTAAAACCAGCCGCCGCAAAGTGCCAGGGGCGGCGAATGAGCGCCCCGGCGAGATCGAGCGCTTGGGGGTGAAGGGCCGCAGCAGCGCCGCCAGACCAACGATCAAATAATCGAGCGGCGCGGTCGTATGGGCCACCCCGGCGGGAAAATTTTCGAAATCATGCCGCCTAACGATGAGCCCTGGATGCGCCGCTACCAGGCGGGCCCGGGTCATCCGCGAATAACAGTCGGCATCGACAAAGTAAATTCGCCCGCCGACAAAGACGTCGCCATGGTTCGCGCACCGCGTCCCAACGATCAGCGCCGTGAGAATTGCAATCTCCGCTACGACTCGGATGCAGCGTCCCGGCAGCGAAGAAAACTGCTGGCCACTCGGGAAAATGGTTTGGGCCCACCAGGATTCGAACCTGGGACCAAGGGATTATGAGTCCCCTGCTCTAACCGCTGAGCTATAGGCCCGTGTCATAGGGAGAATAGCAGGCCGAAAAAGATTCCTCTTGTGTTTTCTACGGTCATCTTCTACGGTCGGAGGGAAAAGAGAGGCAAAACCATGAAAAAGAGCGCGAACGAGTCGGCCCCGAAAGTTTGGGAGAAAACGAAAATTCAGAACCTGGTGCGTCACAAATCCGGGCGATATTATGCGCGCACCTTCGCCAACAAGAAAGAAATTTGGAAGAGCCTGCGCACCGAACATTTTTCGGTGGCGAAGGCGCGGCTGGCGGAGTTCCTGCGCGAGCAGCGCGAGAAACAAGCTGCCGCCAACGTTGATCCTTCTTCGGCAAAGATGACATTCGGCGAAGCGCTGGCGATTCATCTGCAGAACCTCGACGACGACGTGACGATTAAGCCGGGGACGCGCCACTACTGGCGTCAGATATTCACGGCATTGCTTAAGAGCTGGCCGGGTTTGGCGGAGCGCGAATTGCGACGCATCACGAAGGGCGACTGCGTTGAGTGGGCCCGCAGGTTCCGCAAGCTCGCCTCTTCAACCCGCTACAACAACACCATCGCAGGGCTCCGTCACGTGTTCGACGTGGCGGTGGAAGCAGGCATCATTTACGGCAATCCAGCGACCAAGCTTGAACGTGTGCCGGTTCGCGCCAAACAGTTGACTCTCCCGAGCCGTGACGAATTCCTCCGGCTCGTGGATGCGGTTCAGCAGGCGGGAGCGTGGTGTTCACGCGATTGCGCCGATTTCCTGCGCGGGCTTGCCTTTACCGGTTGCCAAAAGGGTGAAGCCGCTCACATCGAATGGCGCGACCTGGATTTCGATGCCGGTGAGATCGTCGTTCGCGGTGACTCTGCGACGGGAACGAAAAACTGGACGGTGCGCCGGGTGCCAATGATACCGGATGCGCGGGCGCTCTTTGTGCGGATGCGAAGCGATCGCCCAGACGAACCGCCGAACGAAAAGCTCTTTCGCGTGAATGAGGCGCAGAAAGCGATTAACAGCGCGGTGCAAAAGCTCGGGCTACCGCGAATCACGCATCATGATCTCCGGCACCTGTTCGCCACCGCAAGCATTGAATCCGGCGTGGATATTCCGACCGTCTCACGTTGGCTCGGGCACAAAGACGGCGGAGCGCTGGCAATGAAAACCTACGGTCACTTGCGACGCGAACACAGTGTCGCCCAAGCGCAAAAGGTTAGCTTCGCGGCAGCGCCGGCCAAGCAAGCTGATGTGATTCATTTTCCTGCGGCCTCAGAAGCATAATCCCTCTCTGTCAATCGCCGGTAATGATGGTCTCGCCGTTCCTCGCCGTTTCGTTGGCGCTCTGCCGTTGCCTCAATCATCTTGTCTAATTCATTAGGGTCTGAATTCGCGAGAAGAATCTGCTCAAAATACTCCGCAGCCGGGTGCTCCTTCCTCATATTCCACCCGCCCTTGTGCCAGACTGTAGTGCCATCCTCTCGTTCGTAGCGGCCGCCCTCCCATATGAAGACGGGCATGCCTCGATTGTCTCGCAGTGCCTTATAGAAGGCAGCCGCTAGGAGTCTAGCCGCACGATGTCGCGGAGTAGCCAGTTGGCTTTTTGAAATCTCCAGTGTCGCCTTCGGATTCTCAAGCACATCGTGTCCGGTCGTCATAGAAATTGCGGTCGTCTCGATGCAATGCTTCAAAGGAGCGATTCGGTGCTTTTGCAATCCCAATAACACGCAAACGTCTCGTAATGCACCGCAGTCTCGAAGCCGGTAATTAGCGCCCGCCCTCACGAGCCAGCGCTTCCTATAGAACACGCTTCGGCGTGGCATCGCTGCGAAGAATCGCGCGACTGTATCCCGTCAGTTCGGCAATGTCACTTGTGCTCAGCCACTTGCGGAGATTTGCGGACATGGGGACAGACTATCCGCAAGAAGAAAAGGATGCAAGACGACAAAAACCATCGCAAGCGGGCGCAAGCGCAGTCGCGTGTTGCGCGTGAACCAATCTCACTAGACAAACGGCTTGCCTACAGCCCGACTGAGTTTGCGGCCTTGTGCGGTCGCTCAGCAACGTGGGGCTACCGCCAAAGCGGTGCGTTAGAATATTCTTGCACCTTTGATTCCTTTTGGCTTGACAAAGTCCTAGGCGGCCGGGCAGAACAAAAGCTAATCATAGAGCGCATGCAGCGCCTCTCTCCCGCAAGCCAGCGAAACAACCTCTTATGAATAGAAATCTCCTTATCTGCCTCGCTTTTGTTCTCACCACGATCGGAACTGCTTTCGGGCAGTCTCATGCTTTCCTGTGGGATCCCGCGACGGGCCTGCGCGACCTTGGCACCCTCGGCGGCGATAGCTTTGCCTACGCCATCAACGACAGCGGCACGGTCGTCGGCACCTACATCCCCTCGGACGGCAGGTGGTATCAGCACGGCTTTATTTGGAGCGAAGCGACCGGCATGGTCGACCTCGGCGTCCCAGGCGGCGGCGATAGCATGACCGCTGTCTGCCAGCCCACGGCGATCAATTCGGCTGGCCATGTCGTCGGTTACGGCCGGCAGGTCGATGGGCGGCAAGTCGCCTTCTATTGGACGCCTGAGGATGGATTCACTGTTTTGACCATTAATTCCTCCAACGCTGACAACGGCAACACCGCTTACGCGATCAACGACCTGGACCAGGTAACGGGCAACTTCCTCATCAAAGACCGGAGCCTCCTTTATCACGCCTATTTCTGGACGCCGGGTCTGCCCCATCTGCGCGATCTCGGCGTGCTCGATGGGGACAACTACAGCGACGGCAATGGGATCAATAACCTCGGCGAGATCGCCGGCGGCTCCCTCTCGACCCGGGTGGATAACATGTGGAATCCCATTACCTGGACGAAGCGCAACGGAATGCAGTTCCTCGGGGTTGTTCCTGACGCCATCGAAACATGGGCCGTCGGCATAAACGACGCCGGGCAAATCATTGGGCTCGACCAGACCGGGGCGAGCGACCGGACCTTCTACACCGCGCCCGGGATCGGGCTCAAGTTCCTCAAGGGCCTCGGTGGCAACACCACTTATGGGGTGGCTATCAACCAATCCGGAGTGATCGTCGGCTCAGCCAACGACACCGCGAGCGCCACCTATGGAGTGATGTGGGCGACACCCACCAGCACACCGACCATCATCCCGCTGATCGCTCACGGCCTCAACAACGTGGGTCAGGTGGTCGGATATGCCGCCGCGCAGTAAACCTTCCGGCATAGTCAGATCGCCCGGCGTGCTCTTGGCGTCGCTGTGATTGCGTGACAAGATTGTTCGCTTAATAACTGTCTCAATGCCTCCCGGAGACCGGTGACCCATCGCAAGAGCGCGTCTTGCCACTCAGCAGGGTCGGATCGCCTGCCATGAAGCCTGCGCTCGTCCTGGCTTTGTCCGCGTTCGCCTTTCTCTCGCTGCGTGCGCTCGCCGCATCGCTACTCCAAGCGCGGAAGCAGCCAGTGGCAGCTCTCGAGCACGAGCCTGGCCGCACCGCGCACAGCTCATACCGCCACAACCTTGCTTAGCGGGGATCTGCTCATCGCCGGCGGGGGATGGATTACCCTCAGTCCCAGCGCCGAGCTATTCGTCCGGCCGCGGTAAGGTGGCCGGAATCAACGCGGCTGCTGAAGGTGGCGACTGGCGGGCGCATGAAGAATTCCTGCGACTGAGCTTCCCTGAATATCGACAGCCGGTTGCAAAGGTGGAAGTGAACGCGACTGCTCAGGCGGCAGCGATTGTCTGTGATGAGGCGACCCGGGCGCGGCGGATTGCGATCCGCGAGAAGCTGCAAGCTGACCTGAAAGGCTAGGTGTACGCCGGGTTGCAGTCGGCTCCACCCAATCCAGTGCGTTATCGCAAGCTTTGCCCGCCATCGACGACAATGTTCGTGCCGCTGACGTAGCTAGCGAAGTCGGCGCCTGTCAAATCGTCTTGACACGCGTCGGCCAGATCAGTGTAATCGCCTCGTTGGATAGATCTGGATCCGGCGCGGACGTTTAACCTGGGCTTCCACCCCTCTTTCAGACCTGCAGTCGCAGCACATCCCAGGTTCAAAGGAAATGTTTATGAAGAAACAGTGCGCTTCTCGATGCTTATTTTTCCAAGCACGCCTCTTAATCGGTTTTGCTCTTTGCTCGGTCGGCGTCCTCCCGGCTTTGGCCGGGCCGAGTCAATCGGTAACTGCAACGACCGCTCCGAAGGCGCCAGCGCAAACACCTGGGACGTGGGAGGCTACGGGCAACATGGCCACGCCGCGAGCCTCTCATACGGCGACGCTCCTGCCCAACGGCCAGGTGCTCGTCGCCGGGGGATATGGCCCCACAGGCTATCCTTCCTCGAGCGCGGAACTCTATGACCCGGCAACCGGGCTGTGGACCACGACAGGCAGCATGATCACCACGCGAGCCTCTCATACCGCGACGCTCCTGCCTAACGGCCAAGTGCTCGTCGCTGGGGGATCCCACCCCACCACTCTTGCGAGCGCGGAACTCTATAACCCAGCGACCGGGCTGTGGACAGCGACGGGCAGTATGGCCAACGCGCGAGTACATCACACCGCGACGCTCCTGCTCAGCGGCAAGGTGCTGGTCGCTGGGGGATCTGGAGAGGGCTACCCTCCCCTTGACACAGAACTTTACGATCCGGCGACCGGGCTGTGGACCACAACGGGCAGCATGACTACCGAGCACGTCGACCACACGACGACGCTCCTGGCTAATGGCCAGGTGCTTGTCGCGGGGACAAGTGGGAGCGGACTTAACAGGGGCAAGGACGCGGAACTTTATGACCCGGCGAGCGGGCTCTGGACAGCGACGGGCAGCATGGGTGTCGCGCGAGCCTTCCAGATCGCAGCGCTCCTGTCCGACGGTCGGGTGCTCGTCGCTGGGGGGACCTCGCACTCGCGACCTCTCGGGAGCGCGGAACTCTATGACCCGGCAACCGGGCTGTGGACGGCGACTGGCAGCATGGCCGTGACGCGTGATTCTCATACCGCAACGCTCCTCCCCAACGGTCAGGTACTGGTGGCTGGGGGGAATGGCAGCAGCGCAGAACTCTACGATCCGATTAGTGGCATTTGGATGGCCACCGGCAGCATGACCACGGCGCGACGCTCTCATACCGCGACGCTCCTCTCCAATGGCCAGGTGCTTGTCGCCGCGGGAACGGACACGGTGCAATTTCTCACGAGCGCGGAGCTCTACACAGCTGATGGTGGTGGACTCACGCTGGTGAGCGCAGCCTCACGCCTGACTCATGGCACTGCCGGGACATTCGATGTAAACATGCCGCTCAGCGGTGTATCGGGAGTGGAATGTCGTAGCGCCACCACTTACAACGCCGTCTTTACCTTCGATGCCCCGGTCACCTCGGGCCAGGTGACTGTTTTAAGCGGCACGGCCACGGTCGGAGCCATTACCTTCAGCGGTAACAGCATGACCGCACAACTCACCGGTGTGACCAGTGCGGAGATTGTCACTCTTCACACCCAGAACATCAACGGCGACAACCAACCGCATGGGGACGTCCAGTTTGGTTTTCTGACGGCCGACGCGGACGCGAGTCGTTTAGTGAGCAAGCCGGATCAAACCCTGGTGCAGGGGCAATTGAACCAGCCGGTGACGAGCGCCAATTTCCGCGAGGATCTGACCGCCGACGGTCGGATTAATAATTCAGACCTCCAATTGGTAAAGGCCAACAAGAACCAT
>DATBDG010000068.1:0-3643 GCA_036270055.1 Chthoniobacterales bacterium | reverse complement strand
TCCTGGTCGGCGCAGGGACCGGCCATGACGAGATGCAATCCGGGCGAATCGCTCGCGCTGCCGGCGAAGGCGCGGAGCAATTCCGCGCAGCCTTTCTTCTCGTGCAAACGACCAAGAAAAAGGAGGAGATCCTTCTCGTGGAGTTCCGGGAAACGATCGAGAAATTCTCTCCGCGCCGAGGAGAAATCGACCTCGGGCGCGGCCGTCCCGAAGTTCACCACCACTTCGCGGCAGCGATAGAGGGCAAACGATTCCCGGGCCAGCCGCCGTTCTTCCTCCGAGGTGAAGAGGACGGCGGTGGCATCGCGCAGGACGCGATATTCCGCCCACAGCCAGTAGAGCAGTTTCTTGAAATGCTTGAGCGGGTAAGTGCGCTTGAACCACGGGTCGAGCATCCCATGCGGAAAAACGAACCAGGGCGTGGCGGTCTTATGCAGCGCGCGCCAGACTCCGAAGCTGGGATAATTCCAGATCCCGTGCACGACGACCGCGTCGAAATCCGCCTGCCTCTTTTTCAACCACGGCACGAGACGCGGCCCATAACCATAGCTCCCGTGGCCCGGCCCGAGCGCATGCACCTGGCCGGGAAATTCCCGGGCTCCGGGAGAGTCCGGCGCGTCGAGCGAGATCACTTCGACGGTGTGGCCGCGCTGCCCGAGGACGAGCGAGGATTGCCGGAGGTATTCGAGCGGCCCGCCGATCGCAGGATCGAGCGAATGAATGCAGAACAAGATTTTCATCCCGGGAACGACGAAACGCGCGCGCCGAGTGAGCGGTAGAGCGCGAGATACTGGGCGATCATTTTCTCAACGCTGAAGCGCTCGGCGTTCTGCAGACTTTTTTCGCTCCAGCGAGCCCGCTCCGCCGGATCGGTCAGGCGGAGAAGCGCGCGGGCGAAGGCGGCTTCGTCCTCGATGTCGGCGGTGAGGGCGGCCGCGCCGCCGACCTCCGACATCGGTTCACGCTCGCTGCAAATAACTGGGCAACCGCAGGCCTGGGCTTCGATGATCGGCCAGCCGAAACCTTCGAAACGGGACGGATAAAGGAGGACGAGCGCGCAATTATAGAGCGCCTCCAACAGCTCGTTAGGCGGGTCCTCTACCTCGACGACCCGTTCCATCACTCCCAGTTCCTGGGCTAACGACCGGAGCTCGCGGGTTAATCCCTGGCCGGCGAAGACCATCTGCCCGGGCCAATCCTCTTTGGTCAGCGCGAAAATTCGCAGCACGCCGTCGCGATTCTTCATCCGCAGATTGGACCCGACGTGGAGGGCGAAGGGACGGCCCGGATCGAGCTGCGGAAGGCGCGCGAGCTGGGCCAGCGTCTTCTCCGGCGACTGCTTGCGGTAGGGATAATTGAGGCCGTGCGGAATGAGCGCAAACTGCGGGCGGCCTTTCTTCCGCCCGATAATCCGCTCCGCATCGCGCAGGGTGGCGGGCGAGACACAGGCGACGGCATCGGCTTTGCGCAGGCTGGCCACGATCCAACGCTGCAAATATTTCCCGGTCACGGAAGCCGGAAAATCGGTCGTCTCCCCCCGTGCACCCCGGACCGCGAGAAGATCATGGCAGGTGACGACGACCGGCAGACTCTCCGCGTGGGCCTGGTAGATCGCATTCCCCTGATCGCAGATGTGGATTAGGCTAACCCCGTCGGAAAGCTTCCCTTTCAGGCGGCGCGGGAACAGAACGAACTTGTCGAAATAGGCCAGCCACTTCCCGATGAAGCGCCCCCCGAATCGGATCTTGCCGAAACAAGGTTGCGGATGAATCAACTCCGCCGGGACACCAGCGGCGGTGAGATGGCGCAGCATCATGGTCGCAAAACGCTGCATGCTCTGCTGCTGATCGGCCGGGTAGTTACCGATCAAGAGAACCATGAGCAGGATGAGAACGGCGGATTGAGCCGTGCAAGCGCTCCGCATACTTCGAGCGCCGCTGGACCCGCCTCTGCGGCGCCGGCGGATCGTTAGGCAAAGAATCCGGCTCCGCCGCCGCCGCCTCGCGCGGTCTGGCGGCCAGACACAGGCCGGCCAAAACGACCGCAAAACCAAGGCTGGTCGGTTGTCCGAAGGGACCTTGCAGAACGACAAAAACCCCGGCGCTGAAGAGAAACATCGGCAAAGTGTTGCCCGCCGATGTCTGGCGCACGGCGAAGAACCCAAGCTTGCAGACGAGCGCGCAACGCCAGAGCAGGAAGGCTAGCCCAAGAATCGGCCCGCTCTCAAGCAGGATGCGCGACCATTCATTTTCGGCCAGGAGAAACCCCGCCTCACCCGTCAGAAAACTGGCTCCGCCGCTCGTGCCAACGCCAAGCCCATATCCGCCCAGCGGGATCCGGGGCAGACTGCGCAGCCCTTCGCTAAACCCGAAGATCGTTCTGTTGACCAGCCCGCCGAGGACGGAAGTTTCGCTCACTTCGGCCGCTTCGATAAAGCGATCGGACAGAATCCGGAGTCCCTCCTGAAAAATGGGAAGATAACTGATCGCCCAGCTCACCGTCACGGCGAGGAGCAGATGGCGCCCAAACCTGCCCACGAGACTGGGCCGAATGGCGAGAATGGCGGCGATCGAAACGACGACCAACATGACGGCGAGAACGGTCGAGCGGCTCCCGGAAACGCCCATTGCCAGAATCAACCCCGCGGCTGAGGCGTAGAGCAGCCACGTCTTGTAGGGCAGCTTGGCCAGGACGGCGTGCAGGAGAAAGGCCGCCGCCGCGCTCAAATAATAAATCGTGCCGGAGACAAACGAGAAGACGGCGGGTGGCCGGACCTTCCCGCTTCCGGCCTGGATCTGGAGCCCTTCGCCACTACCAGCGACCCGGTTAATGAACGAATCGGGGCTGGCGGCAAACTGCACCGCCATGAGAAACGCCATTCCAATCGTGCCGACGATCGTCCACCAGCCGACGCGTTTGACGTCTTCCAAATCGAAGACGGCCGCGATGACGAAGATGAGCGGGAGATGGAGAAAATTCGAGCGAACCCCGTAACCGGTGACGAGAATGATGGCGTGCAGCGAATAGACCGGCAGGAGAACAAGAATGCCGGTGACCCAGGAAAGAATGGCGAGGACGACGAGCGAGACGATGAAGATGTTGTGCGGGAAGAGTCGCGCGCGCAGTGCCAGGACGTAAATCGCCACCACCACCGGATCGCGGACGAGGAGGAGCGGAGTCGATAGTTGCGGGACGATCCATTTGCGCAGGGCGCCCTCCAGAATGAGCAACGCCAGATAAAGCCAGATCAGGCGACGCAGATTCCGGATCGTGGTGGTGGCGTTAAAGACCGCGGGAAGATCTGTCGGAGCGGATGAAACGTGCCGCGCGGCGATGGCTTTCATGACTCGAAGGGCAGACCCACCACTTCTCGTGCCAGTTGCGCGAGCCGCTGGCGATAGTTTTCCCAGCTAAACGCGGACGCTCTGCACAGCGCGGCCCCTTGCATGGCCCGGAGCTGATCGCGGTCGTGCAGCAAGAGCGCCAGCTTTTCCGCGATCGCCGCGGAGGAACGGATCGGGACCAGGATCCCGTCGACCCCGTCGGTCAGGAGGTCGGGACCAGCGGTTTGCGGGGTCGTGATCACGACCAGGCCCTGCCCCATCGCCTCGGTCATCACCAGACCGAAGCCTTCATGCAGAGA
>DATBDG010000067.1:0-13589 GCA_036270055.1 Chthoniobacterales bacterium | reverse complement strand
CAGCGCCCGGCAATCAAGGCGCGGCTGAAAGAGCTCTGGGACTTTGAGCGCTACGGCGTGCCATGGAAGGAGCAGTCGCGCTACTTCTTCAGCAAAAACAGCGGCCTGCAGAATCAGAGCGTCATCTACACGACCGACAGTTTTGCAAAGCCCCCCGCGAATTGCTCGACCCGAACTCGCTCTCCAAAGACGGCACAGTCGCTTTGAGCGGCAGCGCCGTAAGCGACGACGCCAGGCTTTTTGCCTACGGACTCGCGACCGCCGGATCCGATTGGCAAAAGTGGAAGGTGCGGGACGTCGCCACGGGCAGCGACCGGCCGGACGATCTTGATTGGATCAAGTTCTCGGGCGCCTCCTGGATGAAGGACGGGAGCGGATTCTTCTACAGCCGTTACGACGAGCCGCAGGAGGAAAACAAACTGCGCGCGCAGGTCTACAACCAGAAGCTGTTCTTTCACAGACTCGGCCGGCCGCAGTCGGAGGACAAGCTGGTCTACGAGCGGCCCGATCATAAGGACTGGCTCTTCGACGGCGAAGTCACCGATGACGGACGCTATCTCATCATCGAAGTGAGCCACGGCACCGACCCGAAGAACCGCATTTTCTACAAGGACCTGACCAAACCGGAGGCGAAGGTGATCGAGCTGCTGCCGGAGGGAGACGCCGCTTACAGTTTCATCGGGAACGACGGCGCGACCTTCTGGTTCCGGACCGATCTGAAGGCGCCGCTCGGCCGGATCATCGCGATCGACACGACCCTGCCGCTCCCGGCCAAGCCTAACGAGTTGGTGGCGGAGTCGCCCGACAAGCTCGAGCAGGTTAGCTTGGTGGGCGAACATTTCGTCGCCCAATATCTGAAGGACGCCCACAGCCGAGTGCAGCTCTTCAAGCTCGACGGATCATCTGATGGCGAGATAGCCCTTCCCGGACTCGGCACGGCCGGCGGCTTTACTGGAAAACGCGCCGACCGCGAGACGTTTTATTCCTTCACCAGCTACACCACCCCAACGACGATCTATCGCTACGACTTCGACTCCCGCCGGAGCAGCGCGCTTTTCACTCCGAAGGTGAAGTTCAATCCGAATGATTACACGACCGAGCAGGTCTTCTACACCAGCGCCGACGGGACGAAAGTGCCGATGTTCATCTCCTATAAAAAGCGGCTGAAAAAAGACGGGCAAAATCCGACCTACCTCTACGGCTACGGCGGGTTTGATATTTCACTCACTCCTGCTTTCAATCCGGCCAACCTCGTCTGGATGGAAATGGGCGGCATCTACGCCGTCCCGAATCTGCGCGGCGGTGGCGAATACGGCGAGAAATGGCACGAGGCCGGGATGAAGCACGAGAAGCAAAACGTCTTCGACGACTTCATTGCCGCAGCCCAATACCTGATCGAGAACAAATACACGTCGACCCCGAAACTCGCGATCGGCGGCGGGAGCAACGGCGGGCTGCTCGTTGGCGCCTGCCTCACGCAACGGCCCGACCTCTTCGGCGCCGCGACACCGGCAGTCGGCGTGATGGATATGCTCCGCTTCCAGAAGTTCACCATCGGGTGGGCTTGGGCGTCGGATTACGGCAGCTCGGATACCGCGGGCGACTTTCCCTTCCTCTACGCCTACTCCCCGCTCCATCACATCGCCCCGGGCACGAAATATCCAGCCACCTTCATCACCACGGCCGACCACGACGATCGGGTTGTGCCGGCGCACAGCTTTAAGTTCGCCGCCACTCTCCAGGCCGCCCAGGCCGACCCGGCGCCGATTCTGATTCGGATCGAAACCAAAGCCGGGCACGGCGCGGGCAAGCCAACGACCAAGATAATCGACGAAATCGGCGACCGCTGGGCCTTCCTCGCCAGGGTCCTGGAGATGAATCTGGCCCAATCCCCGGAGGGGAAACCAAGCCCGACGCCTTCGCCTGGCGACTAACGGATGCGGCGGCGCCCGCGTTTATTGATTCAGCGCGTAAACTTCAAAGAGGGCGACCCCGGTCCCGCCCGTCGCCCCGCTGATCACCGCCGAATAGGCGCCCGAGCTCAGGGTCGTGAGGAGCGCGGCCTCCCGATCATCAGATGGCATCAAGCCGCTCTCGACGATCTCGCCTTCCTGTTCGTCTCGCCAGTTGTCGTTTGAGGCCAGGAGCGTGCCGTTGACGTCGTAAAGCTCGAGGCGCGGATCGAGCAGCGCGTTCGCTATGCCCACCGCGGCCAGCGAAGGACCGATCGCGCGCACGATCACCGGTGTGCCACTGCCCCCGAGAATGAAACCGCCGATCATGACGTTGTCGCCCGACTCCACCCGGCTGCGCGTCGAGATGTTCGCCACCCGGCCGGTCTCGGCATCCAGGTCGTAGAGTTCAACTAACGCCACCCCGGAGGCATTTCCCTGCCCGCTGACAACGGCGCTGTAGGCCCCCGGTGCCAAGGTGGCCACGAGCCCGGCCTCACGACCGTCAGCTGGCGCGAGGCCGTAGCTCGTCAACTCTTCCCCGGGCACGTTCCAGTTGTCGTTCGAGGTCACGACGGCCCCGGTGTTATCCACGATTTGGAGAACCGGATCACCCAACGCGCCAGCGACGCCGGCCGCCGTCAGCGACGGACCGATGGCACGCACGGCGACTTTTTTGCCTACGATTCCGTCGACGATAAAGCCGCCAATCATGACGTCTTCACCGGTTTGGACGAAGGTGCGGCTGGAAATATTGGCCAAGACTGCCGTTGGAATTACTTTCGGTGAGCCCACGGTGTAAGAGATGGGCGCGGAGTAGTCGCTCTCGGCTCCGGAGGTATTGTAGGCCGTAACCGCAAAGGTGTAAGTGACACCTTTTTTCAAATTCGTGATCGTGGCGCTGGTCGTAGCGATGTCGACCAGGCTGCCGTACGGATATTTGGCGGTTCCGTAATGCACCCGGTAACCCGCGAGGTCAGGCTCCGAATTGGCGTCCCAGTAAAGAGTGAGAGAGGCAGCGCGGAGATCGGTGCCGAGAAGGAAGAGAAGGAGAAAAACGAAGTGGGAAGCGCGGAAGACCCGCGAAGTGGCTATATTCACTATAATTGTCGTAGCAGCCCCCATGCCTTCCCCAAGGTGAGGTGGGAAAAATTTCCCGCCTGTCGGATCGGGCGATCCTCAAGCACGTCCCAGATAAATTTTTGCCCAATGCCACGGCGCGGCCTGCCTCTTGCTCCGAATTAAAAGACGATGAAGGCGTTGCAGATCCTGGCAGTGGAAGATGAGAAGGCGGTTGCGCAAATTCTCGCGGTCGTTCTGGGCGGTCCGATGTCCAAGGTCACGCGTGCGGCCGACGGCTGGGAAGCGCTGATCAAAATCGCCGCCGCCCCCCAGCCCTTCGACGTTATTATCACCGATCATCGGATGCCGCGGATGGGCGGCCTGGAACTCGTGCGTCGCCTGCGAACGCGCAACTTTGATGGCAAAATTCTCGTTCTCTCAGCCCACCTTTCTGACGAAGACATTCGCGCCTACGAAGAGCTGCATGTCGACATGATGATGTCGAAGCCGTTCGACTTTGAGGAAATCCAGAGCGCGGTCGCCATTCTGACCAAAGGCGCCTCGGTGGCCGTCGCGGCCTAACGATCAGCGGGCGCCGCCCTCGCTCAAACGTTGCCGCACCCGCCAGCCTCCCGGCCGGCCGCCCGGGCCGCAACCGCCGGAGAGCTTTTCACTTGCTGGCCGAAGGGGGTCTCGCGATAGTTCCGCTCGCTGGCGCGGGGGTATAGCTCAGTTGGTAGAGCGTCTCGTTCGCAATGAGAAGGCCAGGGGTTCGAATCCCCTTACCTCCAGCCGCCGCTTGGAGTGATGGGGAAAGCGACGCGCTCCGGCATCGCGCGCAACGACGACGGGCTTGTGGACGCTTCGCTTTGCGAAGCGCGAGGATGGCCTCCCTATGCAATCACCGATCGCGCTCATCGCCACGCAGACTTGCATCGCCGAGAGGCCGGCCAACCTGAACCGCCACGCGAACGGAAGGTTCGTTAGGCTGCGGAGATTGCTTCCGACGTCGGGACGACCGGCTGCCGGCTACCGAGGAAATCGACAATTTGCTGCACGCGCGGGCCGCGACCGCGTTCGAAAAGGAGGACGGCTTCCGGGCTCCGGCTCTCGCAGGAGATAACGAGGTTTTCCGAAAGGAATTTCGGTTGTCGCTCGGCCGTGCAGCCCTGGAGGTTGAGAGACTGGGCGCGCGCCCCCCAGCCTTTGCGCACGACGAAAGTCAGCTTGCTCGAATCTTCGTTCGTCGCCACGAGCAGACCGGATGAATTGGCGGGGACGCCGCGGAGGCGTTTGGCGATGCACGGCACGGCCCAGGCCACCGTTTCGTTGAGAAGATTTTCCTTGCGAAAGGCGGCGGCATAACGAGCGGGCAGAGTCGTGGGGAGATCGGAGGCCGCATCGCGCTCGGCCGGGCCGTTCAGTTTTTTCCAAATGAGCCAGAGTTTCACCCGCACCGCGCGCCAGACCTTGGGCGCGAGATAAAGAATAATGGCAAGCAGGAGGACGAAAATCCCGAGCGCCCAGAGGGGATTGAAATGGATTAGCGCGAGCCCGCCGACGACGGCTGCGTCTTCCAAGAGACTGAGAGCGATATTCGAGAACGGCTCGGGCGAGGCGTTGGTCATGAGGCGGGTGGAGGCCTTGGCCGAATGCGTGACGAGGCTCGCTCCGCCCGCCACGAGTGCGACGATGACATCGAAGGCCGGGCTCGGTTGACCCAGGACGCGGATGGCGAGAAGCGCGCCGCCGATCGGCCGGATAATGGTATGGACGGTATCCCAGGCGGAGTCGACCCAGGGAATTTTGTCGGCAAAAAACTCCAGGACGTAGAGCGTGCCGGAGATCCAGAGAATGAGCGGATCCCCGAGGATGGCGAGCGATTGATATTCGGACCCGAGAACGATCCAATGGAGATGAATGGCGAGGCCGGTGACGAAGACGGTCAGGTAAAGATTGACGCCGGCGAGGCAGGCGAGGCCAAGGGCGACGCCGAGCAACTTCAACTGGTCCACGGCGAAATGATGCGCCTGCGCAGGACGAAGTCACGCGCTTTCGGTGAGAGAGTTTGACAGGATTAACCGGATTCGGAGGCCCAGAAAAATCTTGTTAATCCAGTTAATCCTGTCTCCTTCCTGCCCATGCTCGACATCCGCCTCATCCGCGAACAACCCGACTTTGTGAAAAGCCGGCTCGCGACCCGCGGCGGCGGCGACGACGCGCTCAAGATCGACGAGGTCCTGGCGGTCGATGCGGAGCGGCGCAAAATGGAAACCGCCCTCCAGCAATGCAACGCCGACCGCAAACGGCTGAGCAAGGAAATCGGGGCGGCGCGCGGTAGGGGCGAGGACTCCAGCGCGCAAGAAGATCGGGTTCGGCAGATGGCTGACGAGATTGCCGAACTCGTCAGGCAAACAGCTTTGGCGGAAGAGCAGCAGCGCGATCTGCTCCTCAACATCCCGAACCTGCCGCACGCCGGCGCGCCCGTCGGCACGAGCGCGGCCGACAACCCGGTGGTGCGCAGCTGGGGCGAAAAACCGGCGTTTGATTTTCCGGTTCTGGATCACGTCGCCCTCGGCGCGAAGCTGAGACTTTTCGACGCCGAAAGGGCGACAAAGCTGAGCGGGAGCGGCTTCATTTGTTTCACCGGGGCGGGCGCGCGGCTGGAGCGGGCCCTGATTCAGTTCATGCTCGACCTGCACACCCGCGCAAACGGTTACCTGGAGGTGAGCCCGCCCTTTCTCGTCAGGCGCGATTGCATGATCGGGACAACGCAGTTGCCGAAATTTGAGGAAGACATGTACGGGCTGGAGGAGGGCGCGATGTTCCTCGCCCCGACGGCGGAAGTACCGGTGACGAATCTGCATCGGGAAGAGATCCTGGCGGCGACCGAGCTGCCGAAAAAGTTCACCGCCTACACGCCCTGTTTTCGGCGCGAAGCGGGGTCGGCCGGGCGCGAGACGCGCGGGATCATTCGCGTTCATCAATTCGACAAGGTGGAGCTGGTCAAGATCACGCTGCCAGAAAATTCCTACGCCGAACACGAAGCGCTGACGGCGGATGCCGAACGCGTGTTGCAGTCGTTAGGCTTGCACTATCGGGTGATCGAGCTTTGCACGGGCGATCTCGGTTTCGGGTCGGCCAAAACCTACGACCTCGAAGTCTGGTCGCCGGGGCAGAATGCGTATCTCGAAGTTTCGAGCTGCTCGAATTTCGAAGATTTCCAGGCGCGCCGGATGAACCTGCGTTTCAAGGACGCGGAGGGAAAAAACCGCTTCTGCCACACCTTGAATGGTTCCGGCACGGCCCTGCCACGGCTTTTCGCGGCGCTCGTGGAAGCGAATCAGCAGGCGGACGGCTCGGTCCGGATCCCGGAAAAATTGCAACCCTCCTTCGGCGCGGCCGCGATTCGTTAGGCGGAAGGAGGGGTCTCGGCGAAGAGGTCGAGCTGGCCCCTCTCGTTAGGCGGGACGACCGCTTCGGGCAGCGGGAGCGGGAGCTCGAAGCCGAGCCGCTGCGCGAGCCGCTGGCACGTCGCGGGCGAAAAGCCTTCGTAGTGATTGTTGGCAAAGGTCCAGACGCTTCGGATTTCGTCGAGATGCCGCTCGATCCTCAAGGCCCAACTGTCGAGCGCCGCTTCCCGTTTCCAGAGCAGCTTGCCGTAGCGATGAATCCGTTCGCCATCCTGGTTGTATTTGGTGAGAGCGTCGCCTAACAATCGCAGATAAAGAAAATCGGTCGTGAGGGGCTGGAACTCGAACGGCGCCTGGTTGCGCTCGTTGAGCGGGCTCATGTCCGACCAGACCCAGCAGAGGCGGTGTTTTTCCAGCAGCCGGATGTAGTGCGGCCGATGCCAGCCGGGATGACGAAACTCGACCGCGAAGCGAAAATCGGAGGGCAGTTGCGCGACGAAATCGCGAAAGGCCACTTTCTCCTCCTTCGGTCCATAGGAAGGCGGGAACTGGATGAGGATGACGCGCAATTTGGGTGCGAGCGGCTCGAGCGCGCGCAGAAACGCGCTCAACTCCTGCCGGCAATCGCGCAGCCGGCGCTGGTGGGTAATTTCGCGCGGCAATTTGCACGTGAACCGAAAGTGGGCCGGCGTCATTTCGAGCCAGCGGCGAGCGACATTCTCCGCCGGCGCGCTGTAAAAAGTGGAATCAATCTCGACCGCTGGGAAATGGTGCGAGTAGAATTCCAGCCAGCGATTGGAGGGCAAATCGGGCGGGTAGAGCACGCCGCTCCATTCCTCGAAACTCCAGGCGCAGGTGCCGATCCGGATTTTCTGCTGCTCGATGAGATTCAAAATGGTTGGGAGCCGCCGGCCGCAGTCCACGGGCGTCCCTTTCGTGATCGTGCTCAATTCTCTTCCGATTACGAGCAGAAGCACGAGTGGAACCGCGGCCGCTCATTACGAAACCGTATCGGATGAGAGCCAGCGCGCGCGCGTCACGAAGGGTGCTCAGCTTGACGCGCTGGGCTTCGTTTATTACCCTGCGTGTCCCAATGAGCTATCGAGTGCGCTTCCTTCTTCTTCTCGTCGCGGCCTGCGTCGCGTTCCCTGAGCGCAGCCCTGCACCGGTCGTTTTCAAGCCAAGCGGGAGAGTGAAATATCGCGCCCCGGGCGAAGAAGAGATCATTGGCAACGCGACCGAGCTTTTCGGCCAGGCCGAAGCGGCGGCTCAAAACGGTGACCGTGGCCGCGCGATCAAGATTTACAAGCGCCTCGTGAAAAAATATCCGCGCTCCAACGTCGCTCCCGAAGCCACCTGGCGCGCGGGGCGTTTGACCGAGGAGGAAGGTGACCTGCTGAAGGCGGCGCAGATCTATCGCGGACTGATGGAGAATTATCCGCAGACGCCGCATTTTCAGGAAGCAATCGAGGCCCAGTTCCGGATCGGCGAAGTTTTCCTGAACGGGAAAAAGCGAAAATTCCTCGGGGTGCCGCTGGGCTCGAGCCTGGATGAAGCGGTCGAAATTTTCGCCCCGATTGTGCGTAGCGCTCCCTACGGGCGTTATGCGGCCCAGGCGCAGTTCGACATCGGCCGGGCACGGGAAAAACAAGGTTCGGCCGACCTTGCGATCGACGCCTACCAATCGGTCGTGGAAAAATTCCCTAACGACCCCCTGGCCGTCGATGCCCAGTATCAGATCGGCTACATCTGGTTCTCGGCCACCCGCGCCGGCACCTACGATCCGGATGCGGCGGAGAAGGCACGGATCGCTTTCGAGGATTTTCTTTTCCGTTTCCCGAAGAGCGAGAAGGCGCCGCAGGCACGGGAAAATCTCGCCAAACTCCAGCATCGGCTCACCAAAGGCTCCTTCGACATCGCCAAATACTACGACAAGGCGAAACACTACCGCGCGGCCGTCCTCTACTACAACGAGGTCATCCGGCAGCAGCCCAATTCTACGGAGAGCGAAATAGCCAAGAAACGGATCGAACAACTGCGCTCCAAGGTGGGCGACGACGTACTCCAATCCGCGGCTCAAATCGCGGAACGCCGCGCGCAAAAAACGCCGCCGAAAACGGCTTCCGGAGGTGCCTCCTCCGCCGAGGCCACGGGCCACGAGGAACGAGCGCCCGCGATGCGTGGCGACCCGGCCGAGCTCGCACCTCTGCCGACGGATGCCGATTCACTTCCACCCCCGGCCTCGCCCGATGGCGCCGCGCCGTCCGGATCGACGGCCTCCCCCGACACCTCCGCCGCGCCGGAGCCCGAGCCGTCCGCAACACCAGAGGCCACGCCCGCCCCGTAGCGGTGAAAACCCTGCTCGGGCTCGGCCTCCTCCTCGTCTCGTTAGGCGGCTGCGCCGGCTACCGCATCGGGCCGGTGCAGCCTTATTATCTGCGCAGCGTGCACCGGATCGCGATCCCGACCTTCGAGAACAAGACCCTCCAGCCACGGATCGCCGTCCTCGTGACGGATACCGTGATCAAGCAATTTCAGCAGGACGGCACCTATCGGATCGTGGGCGACGAGGAGGCCGACGCGATCTTGCAAGGCGAGATCACCCGCATCACCCGAGCGCCGGCGCGCTCGGTGCGCGGCAACGTTCTCGCCACGACCGAGTTCAATCTCGCCCTGCGGGTGCGCTACTCGCTCGTCTCGCGCCACGGCGCCAAGGCCTTGACCCCGTCCACCGAAGTCGTCGGCACGACCAGCTTTTTCGTCGGACCGGACATCGCCTCGGATGAACGCCAGGCGCTGCCTCTGGCGGCGGAGGAGTTGGCCGTCCGCCTCGTCAGCCAGTTGAGCGAAGGCTGGTAAGCGTGAAAGGCGAGGAAAACCTCTGGCGCATCCTCGGCGATAAATTCGAAATGTTACGGACCGCCCAGCGCTGGACCGAGGCGGGGCGGGTCGCCGCCACGGCGCTTGAGCTGGCGCGCCGGGCTTTTCCGGAAAACCATCCTTCACTCGCGCTGAGCTACGAACGGCTTGGGCAAATTCACGATCATTGCGGGGAGAGGGCGGAAGCAAAACCGTGCCTCGCCCAGGCGCTTCACATCATCGAACAGATCGAGCCGGTCGATGAGCGCGCGATTTACCGAGTCGCGCGCCGGCTCGGCTACCTTTGTGACGCGGCCGGCGAGGACGGGGAAGCGATGACTTGCTACGAAAAAGCGATCGCGGCCACGAACCACCTCGAGAATGTCCGCCACGCTGATCTCGGAACGATGCTCAACAATCTCGCGCTTATTTATCGCCGAAGCGGACGGCAAAAAGCGGCCGAGCCCTGCTACCTCCGGGCGCTCGAGCTCTACGAAAAACAGCTGGGTCCCGATCATTCCGATGTCGCCGCCGTCCTGAACAATCTGGGGGTTTTCTACACCAACGAAGGGCAACTCGAGAAAGCCGAGGAGATGCACGAACGTGCCCTCGCGATCCGGCGCCGGGTCCATCCGGGCGGACATCCCGACGTCGCGCAATCGCACTGCAATCTGGCGGTCATTTACCATTCGCGGGGCGATCTGAAGCGGGCGGCGGATCTTTACCGGGAGTCGCTCCGCGCCTGGGACGAAGTGGAAAGTCCGGCGGAAGATTACCAGATCGTGGCCTCGAACTATGCCGATCTCCTCCGCTCGTTAGGCAAAAAGCGCAAGGCGGCCACGATCGAATCGCGCGCCCGCAAGCGCCGCGGGCTGTAGATCTCGGCCTGCGGGCGAGCATCCGGTGAGCGTCGAGTGGGCCCATCTCGAAATGAGCAAGGAAAGCGAGGTGCCGGCAGACTGGAGGGACGACCGCCGTGTCGTCCATCTTTGATGACAACACGGACAGGACTGCGCCGGTCCTTCCAGTCGAGGCCGAGGTCGCCAAACAGTCACATGGGCGCCGCGAAAAAGCGGCGGCGTTCAGTTGAAGGCACTCGCGCATCTTCGGTTTCCCCCGCCACGCCGAACGAAGCGTCCCGTGCGTGCAATCGCCGCTTGCCAATGGGGTGGCGGCGGGCAACTTACTGGCCGCTTCGCACAACGCTCACGTGGCGGAATGGCAGACGCGTACGGCTCAGGACCGTATGGGGAAACCCGTGGAGGTTCGACTCCTCTCGTGAGCAGGCCGGCGCCGCTTTTGTTGCGCGACAACCGCCTACAAACTGCGCTCGCGGCAACGCCGCCAATTTTCTCGACACTCCAAAAGAGAATAGGTCTTGGATTCTGAAACGACTTCTATTCGGCTCGGGATTGCTTCAACCGTGCAATTTGCGGCTGCTCGAAATCCCCAAGTTGTCCAACCCGACGAACGCCATCCGATTCATATTGTTCGAAGAGTGGTATAAAAGTGGCCGCGACTTTTGGGCCTGTATTTACGACGCGCTTAACGAGCCTAAGAAGGCCCACGGCCATGCAAGGGGGCAGCGAGGGCCAGCCGGCGGGCGAAAGCACCATCTAGCTCCATTGACGCCGTGCTGACGCCGTCAGTGTCTGAAGCGGTTACTCGCCAGTAAATTTGCTAAAAGGTGCCCGCGCGCGAAAGGCCGGGCGACCCAAGAGAAACGCGACCGAACGATTCCACGCGCACAGATGCGCGAGCTTAAAACTCGCGGTGGTTCGCTCCAGCCGCCCGGGCCCGGTTTGGTAAAATCGCTCGCCAGTCTCAGGGCACGATGGTAAGCGTCAGGTCATTTCCGTCACCGCCCTCGTAGTTTGCCTGGAACGTATTGTTGCCGACCGACATGCTGGAGCCATCCGGCAGGTTACTGAACACGCCCGAAATTGCCGGTGCCGCCGTGTTATCAATCACAATCAGGACTGTACCAATGGGCAGGGCAGCAGTGCCTGCCGCAGTAACTGAAAAGATTGCGCCATCGCTAATCGTCACCCCTGCGGCAACTACTTTATCGGCCGTCATCGCAACCGTATCCACTTCCCATTGGTAAGTCGCCCGCGATGCGAACGTGAGGGGGTTCTCAATCGTGAGCAGCCCGATTTCGTCGACTCCCGGGGCCAGGATCGCGCGGTTAACCTGATCACCACCGATCGTAACCAGGCCACTGATCATTCCGTTCCCCCCGAGCGTGCCGCGATTCACTTGCACGAACCCCGTGCCGGTTCCGGAACCGGCTGAACTGTCGATGATCAAGGTCCCGTTCTCAACCGTGGTCCCGCCAGTATAGGTATTACTCTCCCCTAGAATCAGGGTGCCGACGCCTGTTTTGGTAAGGGAGCCGCCCATTCCAGCGCCATCCTCAATCACGCCGGAGAAGGCTGTGTCCAGGTCGTTGCGCCCGACGGTGAGATTATTCCTCCCCAAAGCAACCGTGCCGGTGCCTTCGACCGATCCGATGCTCATAGATGCAGTCGCACTATGACCCGTGAGATCCAAGACGGCGTTATCGAAAACTTGCACGCGCGCCCTGTCCCCGCGCGTTTCACCGATAAACGCGATTACGCCACCATGGCCGTTATTATGTCCCCCAGTAGCAATGAGGCTTGCGTCGCCGGCGGAAGCATCACCATCCAGAAAAAAGATAGTGCCATTGCCCGCCTGCCCGCTGCGGCCGCCGTTCGCTATAACCGTTGCCTCACCGGCGGTCGCGTGCTCGAGAAACGTGATGTTGCCCAGATTAGCGACCAAAGTGCTGCTGGCAGCACTGCTATGTGCATGGAACACGGCGCCGCCGCCGTCGCAAACAATAGTCGCAGTTCCCGCGGTGGACCGACCCTCAAATACGGTTACGCCATCGTTGGCGCCGTTGCCGCCGGAGAAGTTATGGAATGTTGCATTGCCCGCAGTAGAGCTATTGAAAAACCAGGTCACGGCCCCGCCAAATCCACCAAAATTAGTAAACGTGGCATCACCAGCCGTCGCGGTGTCATAGAAAAAAACATAAGGCTGAAATGCATCTCCAAAGACGGTGAAAACACCGTTCCCGGCAGTTGCGCTGTTGCGAAACTCGATGACTCCACCATCACGCACACCGGTAACGAAATTCTGCTCGTTAGCGGAGTTGTTGACTACTCCCGCGCCGAAAAACGCCAGACCGTGTCCGGTGGTATTGAAGGTAAAGCCACCGGAGGCGGGATTGAACACAACCGAATCGACATGGGTCTGCGCAGAAAGGAAGATATCGGTAAGGTTCGAGTTTACGAACGTCGCGACATCCGTAGGATCGTTTGGTATCGTCGCGGGAGTCCAGTTCGCGGCTGTGTTCCAGTCGCCACTCGCGGGATCGAGATTCCAGGTCGCGCTGCCGGCGAGGGCGGAGTGAACGGAGGAGACGAAAAGTGCGGCCACAGCCGCGGAGAACAGGCGCGTCTTCATGGCCCCCGTTTTACCGAGTCGGGGCGGTCGAAGTCAAGAATAACGCCGCCGGTTAGCTCCTGCCAGCCTCAGGGCACCACGATCAGCGTCAGATCGTTCCCGTCGCCGCCGGTGTAGCTCGCTTCGAGATCGTTGCCGTTTACGGTGATGATCGCGCCGTTGGGCAGATTGCTGAAGGTGCGGTTAATCGGATTCGAGCTGGTATTGCTAAGCACTGTCAAAATGGTCCCGCCGTCAAGGTTCCCTGCGTTGTAATGGAAGCTCGGCACGACCAGCTGGATCGCCGGCGCGGCGAAGGCGACCGGCGCGAGGGACAAGGCGGCGAGGGAGAGGAGGTGGATCAGGCGTGTAATCATAACGCGAAAGTATTTCCCCGAATGAGAACGAGCGAGCCCGGCCGGAGTAAGCCGAGATCCGTCTTCACGTTGGCGGACGTGAGGAAAAGCGTTGGCGAGGGGGCAGTCATTGACTTAGACCTCAGGCTGGAAAGGGAGCAAAAACCGGCGATTGGCTACGTGATTTCTTGACATGGATGAGCACGATAATTTTCAATGGACGGATGCGATTGAAATTGATGCTTGGCGAGAGGCTCTTGGCAACGCTCTGCGCGCTAGTTAGTGTAATTGGCACGGTTCGCGCAGCGGACCCAAACATTTTCGTTACTGAAGATTTCGGCAACGAGGTCGCGCGAATCAATTCCAGAGGGGTCGTTCGCTCCTTCGCGACGGTGCAATCACCGCAAGGCCTCGCGTTCGACGCCGTCGGAGCCCTCTACGTGGCGAGTTTTGAGGATAGCGCCGTCTATAAAATC
>DATBDG010000066.1:0-13623 GCA_036270055.1 Chthoniobacterales bacterium | reverse complement strand
ACACGCTCTCGCAACTCCGCCACCGCGAGAACGCCGTCCCGCACTACGAGCCGACCGGCGACGAAACTTTCGAGTGAAGCGCCATGACGCCGCAATCCAATTTCATGGTCCTGGCCCCGATCGATCCGGCGCGCGAAGCGGCCCTGCGTACCCGGCTCGAGTCGATGAACAAGGCGCCCGGGGTAGCGGACCCGAACAACTCTCTCATCCCGTTCGAGCAATTTGATCGGCTGCACTACGCGCGCCTGGTCATTCTCAATGATCAAACCACGGGTGACATCCGGGTCTATGGGCTGGAGCCCCGGACTTATCCGCTCTATTTCGCTTTTCTCGGCGATATCGACGGGGATAAGGAATCTTTTCTCGAACAGTTGGCCCATCGGGCGCCAAGCGGTTTAGGGACGATCTTTTCCTGCTGTGCCGACTTTGGCCGCGAGACGGATCTCGTCCGGTGGATGCGAGAACATGAGGCGCCTCCCATCGCCAATTACGTAAACTGGCGCGGGCGGACCGTGCGTCGCGCCTGGCAGGAGGCAAAATTGCACGATGCAATCCAAACATTTCTTGAGATCCGCGCGGCGGAATTCGCCGAACTTCCGGCCCGGGAAGTTCACCGCCGGCTACGTGATTTTGTTCAGACCGAGAAATCCGCCGGACGTCTGGCCCTGACCCCGGAGGCGCCGACTCCAGGGGAGTGGTCGATCAAGAATGCTCTCCACCTCCTCGGAATGCCGTTGCTCTTTCTCCTCGCATTGCCGCTCCTCATTCTCCTCACTCCGTTCTATCTCATCTGGCTGCGGCGTTTGGAGAAAACCGATCCCGAGCTCTGCGCGCGGGTCGATCAGGCTTACTCCGACGGTCTGGCGCAGGCCGAGGATCGGCTCGTGAGCAATCAATTCACCGCCATGGGAAGCCTTAAACCTGGATTCGTTAGGCTATCGACCACCATCGGTGTTCTCTGGACTGTGAACTGGGGCGCGCGCCATCTCTTCACCCGCGGCCGCCTCGCCCGCATCCGCACGATTCACTTCGCGCGTTGGGTCTTTCTCGACGATCGCAAACGGATGGTCTTTTTCAGCAATTACGACGGAACGGTCGAGAGTTATATGGACGACTTCATCAACAAGACCGGCTTTGGTCTCAACATGGTTTTCAGTAATGGCATTGGTTATCCGAGAACCAACTGGCTCGCGCTCGACGGCTGCCAGGACGAACGCAAGTACAAGGATTTCCTCCGGCGCCATACTTTGCCGAGCCAGGTCTGGTACAAGGCCTATCCGGGATTGAGCGCGATCGATCTCGAGCGCAACAGCCGGATCCGTGAGGGACTGGAGGCGAGGCGGCTGAACGAAGAACAGGCCCGGGAGTGGGTCGCCCTGTTATGAGCGAAGTCGATCTCAAGGACGTGCAGGGCCTGGTCCGCTTCGGCTACGGAAAGATGACCGAGGCTTCTTATGTGCTCCTGCGGATCAGGGACGCAGCCGCCGCCCGCGCCTGGTTGCGGGCGGCGCCAATCACGAGCGCGGTCACGATGGATCCGCCACCAAAGGTCGCGCTCCAGGTGGCGTTCACGGCGCGCGGGCTCGCCGAGCTCGGCCTGCCGTCTTCCGTCATCGCGGCTTTTTCTCCAGAATTCATCACCGGCATGACGGAGGAAAGCCGGACCCGTCGGCTCGGCGATGTTGGGACAAATGCTCCCGCGCAATGGGCCTGGGGTTACGCCGCGAACGTGCCCCATCTCGTCGTCATGTTCTTCTCCGAGCCGCGGGGCCTGACGAGTTTCATCCAAAGCGCAACCGGCTCCTACTGGAGCGATGCTTTCGAGGAAATGTGCTGGCTAAAAACGGCCGATCTCGACGGGATCGAGCCGTTCGGCTTTGCCGACGGCATCAGCCAGCCGGAGATCGACTGGAAACGGGAGCGCGACCCGACGAAGGCGCAGATCGATTACAGCAATGTCGTCGCGCTGGGCGAATTCCTGCTCGGTTATCCTAACGAATATAACAAATACACCGATCGCCCGCTGCTCGACCCGGATGAGCGCAGCGCGCGTCTCTTCCCGGCGGAAGATGCGCCGGAGAAAAAAGATCTGGCCCGCAACGGTACCTACCTCGTGCTGCGCGATCTGCGCCAGGATGTGCGCGGTTTCTGGCAGTTCGTTAGTCGGGAGATGGGAGGGAGCGTCGCGGCCGGCGAGAAGCTGGCCACCGCCATGGTCGGCCGCACCCGCGCCGGCGACCCGCTCGTGCCGATCGAGGAAAAGCCGATTCCCGGCATCGGCTCCGAGCCGGAGGAAGTCCGAAAAAATCGCTTCACCTATGCGCGGGATCCGATCGGCAGCGCCTGCCCCTTCGGCGCGCATATTCGCCGGGCCAATCCGCGCAACCCTGATTTTCCCGGGCGCCCGGCCAGCCTCCTGAAACGAATCGTCACCATGCTCGGCTTCGGGCCGCGCGGTTTTCGCGATGATCTCATGTCCCCCGTCCGTTTCCATCGCATCCTGCGCCGGGGGCGGGAATATGGGCCCGAGCTTCTGCCGGAGAACGCTCTTTCGCCCGCCCCGCCGGACGACCCGGCGCGCGGCCTGCACTTCGTTTGTTTGAATGCCAACATTTCGCGGCAGTTCGAGTTCCTCCAGAACGCCTGGATCGTGAATACCAAATTCTCCGGCATGACGAGCGAGAGCGACCCGCTCCTCGGTACCCGGACGGAAGTTGCCGGCTGCCCGGTGACGGCCGACTTCAACCAGCCGCGCGCCGGTCGACTGCGCCGTCGCGTGTCTGCTCTGCCGCAATTCGTCACCGTCCGTGGCGGCGCCTATTTTTTTCTCCCCAGCCTGCGCGCCCTGCGCTACTTCGCTACGCTCGGCCGCTGAAATGCCGCCGGGGTCGTCGCCCCCGGTGCGAACGTTCTCGTCCTCGTTCTTCCAAAACCAGGTGGAAAGACGAGGACGAGGAAAAGGACGAGAACGAGCAGGAACAGGACGGACTGAGATTTCACCACTCCGCCCCGGCCAAAACCATGATCAGCCTTGCCCTTTGGCATTGTTAAAGCTTATGATGAGTTCCCGATGATCCAGGCGAATTGTCGGGCCCGCTTCACGGCGGCAGATTTCCAATTTATCGTGCGCACGCTGGCGCGTTCGCCTAACGATCAGGTTTCCCTCGTCGATCTCCTGAGCGATGCCGAGACGCGCGACGCCGTCCTCGATCATCCGCGCCTCGTCGAAACGATTCTCTCCCACGCCGGACATCTCTCCATCTCGTCCTCGTTTTATTTTTACGTTCTCGCCCGGCACGTTTTGAAGCGGGCTGAGATCACCGATCGCAAACTTTGCGATTACATCGGCTCCCTCCTCGAAACGTTCTCCCGCGCCAATGGTCTGCGCCCGCCGCACACGGAGGATGATTGCAGCCGGCAATATCTTTCCGACATGCTGATCGCGCTCACCCGCGCCACGGCCGAAGAGAGTTTTCTCCTCCGGGCGCATGTTGGGAACTATTCGCTTTTCGTAAGTGGAATTTTTCACGAAAACGCCCAGCATCGCAGCCGCCGCGGCGCGCCCGACATCGAGTTCTACGAAAAGATCGGGCGAACCAATTTCCAGCTCGTGGCCGGGCACTCGACGGCCCGCCGCTGCGAACTGAACGACGTTTTCGAAAAGCTGGCCGATCGGTTTCACGAGGTGCGCCTGGCGCTCAATCGGCTCTCGGACGAACTGATCAACCTCGACGACGACCACCGCGCTTCGATTCTTCTGTGAACGAAACGCTCTTCAGCCAGATCCAGCGCCTCTTCGAGCGCACTTACGCACAGGTCGGGATCAACCTCGAAGAGTGCCTGATCGATCAGCGCCGCTGCCGGCAACTGACGAAACTGGCCGGCGCTTCGGCGCGTGAGCTGAGCGAGCTGGCCCGGACCTTCCTCCGCACCGCCAACGACCAGCTCTACGTCGGCATCTATTATTCGCGCTGGCTCATCGAGCAGCTCGAAGAGCACGATCCGCGCGCTGGCCTAACGAACCGGAATATCCGTTCCCTCATCATGTTCGTGGAGGAAATCAATCACGCCCTTCACGCCGCCATCCAGTTCCAGGAGGGCGAACGGCGGATCGCCTCGGAGGATTTTGCGCGCGATCTCGAGCTCCAGGCCGGGGTCGACACCTATCTCGTTCTCCTCCTCTTCGTCGCTTTCTTTCGCAAGACGCAACGCGTCTCGCGGGCCGATCGGCGCTGGCTGCGTTTCCACCTTTTCGAAGCCCAAACGCCCGGAGCGTTTCGGGACGCCAATCTGCGCGGGCGCTATCTTGAAACAACCGGGCTGGCCGCGAGCTATACTCGTTTCCTCGACACCCTCAACGGCCTCCGGCGGGTCGAGGAAATCCGCCGCTTCCGCACCCTCGGCTACGAAGCGAAAAAGACGCGCATCCTCGCCCTGATGGATGCTCCGCCAGTCCGCCGGCTCCTTCCGCCTCCGACGGACACGTTGTAGGCGGGTTTGTTAGGGCAATTCGTAGGCTTCGACGAGAGCGTTGCCGGTGGTGTCGTTCTTCCCGCGCACGATCGCGGTGTAGCGGCCCGGCATGAGATGGATGTCGACGGCTGATTCCCGGTCGTCGCCCGGCTGAAGCGGGCCTTCGATCAATGTCTCCTGGCTCTCGCGCCAGTCGTCGTTGTTGGCCAGGGTCAGGCCCATCGCATCCTTAACCTCGAGGGTCGGATCGAGCAGGACGTCAGGCACCCCAACGTCGGCCAGGCTCGGACCAATCGCGCGCAGGAGCAGATGTTTCTCGGCTGCGCCTTCGAGGATGACGCCGCCAATCATGACATTGTCCCCGCTCTGGACGAAACCGCGGGTGGCGATGTTGGCGAGTCGGGTGGCGAGCTCGGTCGAAGGATCGAGATCGTAGACTTCGACGAGGCCATTGCCGGTCGTGCCGTCTTTGCCGCGCAAGATGGCGGTATAACGGCCCGGGTCGAGGGTGGCGATGATGGCGGACTCAAGATCGTCGGAGGGCTCAAGGCCGGTGTCGATGATGGCCTGTTCCTGCGTCTCGCGCCAGTCGTCGTTCGAATCGAGCGAGCCAGTGCTATCGAGCAGCTCGAGGGTCGGATTCAGGAGCACATCGGGCACGCCGAAGGGCGCGAGGGAAGGGCCGATCCCGCGGATGAGGACTGTTTTCGGCGCCGTGCCGTCGATGATCAACCCACCGATCCCGACGTGATCGCCGGCCCCGACATTGAGCCGGGTCGCGATGTTGGCGAGACGGTTCATGACCCGGCCGGCGACAAAGATGCCGATGCCGCTGGTGTTCGTCGTGGTATTGAGAAAGTTGGCCCGGAACGCGATCTGGTGTTCGCCTAACGAATTGGGCTGGAAGGGTTGCGTGCCGAAGCTTGCATTGCCGGTCAGCTGGAGGTCGCCGATCTGGTCGCCGACCGCGACAATCCTGGTGATCGTTCCGCCGGTCGCGGGGACGGAGTAGAGACCGTCCACATTGTCTGCATCGACGCCGAGAAAAACGACCTCGCCATCGCTGAGGGCAAAAAGGTCAGGGCTGCCGGAAGTGCTGAAGGACGTGAATTTTCCGTTGCCGCCCGGCACGTTGGTATTGGTGTCAACCAGCTTCACCGCCGGACCGTCGCCAGTGACACTGTAGATGCCTTTGATCGCGGCGTTAGTTCCGCTGAAAGCGCGAAAGACCACCGTCTCGCCCTCGATCTGAACGCCGCCGAAGCTGTCTTGCGTGGAGAGAACGAAATTCTGGCCCGGCGTGCTCGGAGAAGCGGTCGCCGTATCGGCAACCGCAAAAAAGCGATGCTCATCGAGATAGGTGCCGAGGAGCGCTTCGCTGCCGCCAACACCCGAAAAAACCACGCGCGTGCCGCTGATCGCCGGTGCGCCAAAGAAGACCGCGTCGTAGTTGCCAGCGATCGGGATGTTCGAGCCGGGATAAACCAGCACGCGTCCAGTACCCCCGCCCGCGGCAGGATAGGCATACACGACCTGCTGCGCGGTAAAGGTCATCTGGCCGTCCCCGAGATAGCCGTAGGCGAAGCCCTGCAGGAAATCTTGATAGCCAAATGTCGCGCCGGTTCCCTCGGGCCGGACGGATCCGGAAGCGACGACCGACTTGAGCGTGCCGCCTCCCACCGGAATGGTGTAGATGCCGTCGTGCAAACCGTCCGCGCCGATGCCGAAGAAAACGGTGTTACCGTTACGCAGCCGCAGAGCCTTCATATAACCGAACTTCTCGCCCGCTCCACCGGGGATGTTGTTGGTGGTGTCGACCAAGCGAAGCAGACCACCGCTGCCGTCGGCGTTTGCGCTCCAGATGACGGGCAGATTATTCGGATCGAAAGCAATAAAGACGAGCTTGTCACCATCGAGTGCCGGCAATGGATCGAGGCCGGCGCCGATGCCGAAGGTTTCGCCCGTGCGGTCCGGCACCGGTGTGAGGTTATCGACGATTTTGCGGATGACGTATTCGCCGGTCGACGCAAAAACCGCGTTCGCGGTGGCGAAGACGTGATTGTTAGGCCGATCCGAATCCGCCGTCGTGGCGTTCGCGTAGGCGCTCACGGTGAGTGGTCCCATGGCGTTGACCGTGGCGATGACCGCGAATGATCTCATTGCCCCCGAAGCGAGCGAGGCGACCGAGAAAGTCACCGTCCGCGCGGTCGCATCGTAGGTACCGCCCGCCGCGCTCTTGAAGTCAAGGCCCGGCGGCAGGGTAACAACGAGGGTAATGGTCTGCGCGGCCGCCGGACCGTTGTTATTCACGGAAACGTTCACGGTCGTATCGGATCCGACACTGGCGTTAGATGGCGCAATCGAAAGCGTCGGCTCCAGATCGGCACTCGAGGCAAACGGAGTCGCCAGATAAAATCCCGCCGCGGAAAAACGGACATCTGCGCGCAGGACAATATTCCCATCGCTGACCGCCTCCGTGCCGATGGTCGGTGAATAAGCCGTCGCGTGCAGATCGGCGAAGGGACCGCCGTCGCCCGTCGCCAGCACTTTAGTGATGGTCGAGCCAGTGTGGGAGTAGACACCGGAGTTGCCGCTGTCATCAAAGGCGGTAAAAGCCAACATGCCGCCCGCGGCCGAATAAGCGAGGAAGCTGTTGCTGTTAATATTCGTTAGGCCAGGAAGTGAATCGTTGATATCGACCAGGTTGGTGAAGACGCCGCCACCTGTGGCGACCGAAAAGATTCCGGAAAAGTTGGGACTCGTGGTATTCGCATCGTCGGCCCGAAAGAAAATTGTGCTGCCGTCCAGACGCGGAGTACCGAAGCGAGTATGGAACGTGGTGGTCGGATCTCCCGGCAGCGGTTCAAGACTTGTCGCCGGCTCGCCGTAAAGGAAGCCGCCACTCGATGGCGTGGTGTAAAGCGCGTTATAACCATTGCTCGGGTCGAAGACCGTGTTGCCGTAAAAGGCGACGGTCGTTCCGCTGATCGACGGGAAGCCAAAATTTGTGACCGGGAAAACAAATTCCGGATGGGCGGGATGATTCACGTCCGCGATCGCGACTAATCCGGTGCCATTGACATTGGCGGAAAAAACTCCGCTGTTCCCGACACCGACGCCGTTGAAAGCAAGCCGCCCGTTATCCACCGAGAAATACTGCAGACCGCCATTGAAATTTCCCGTCCCCCCTGGAATTGCGACATTGCGATTGACGATGCGCGTGATCGCCCCGCCGCCTGCCGGGACGGAATAAAGACCGCCGGTATAACCTGTCGTCGCCGAATCGCGTCCGGCAAAAATCACCGTGCCAGCGCTCAACACCGGAAAACCGGGCGCGGAAAAATCGAGAATGAGCGAACTGAATTTACCCGTGCCGCCGGGCACGGTCGTGTTGAGATCGACCAGCTTGGTGAAGGCGTGAGCGCTCGTGACCGACCAGATGGAATCGGGCGCGAGTCCGTTTGTCCCATTGCGAAAAACGACAGTGCCAGCATCCAGCGCCGGCTGTTGATCGGCCGTGCCAAAAAGCACTCCCGCGCCATTTGGGATCGGGTCGTTGCTATCCACGATCTTTGTAAAAACAAAATCCTGCGCGAACGCAGGAGAAAGAGTGGCGACGGCAGCACTGAAAATCAGGCAAAAAGCGAGCGGAAGCCTCTGAGAGAAAGTAGGTTTCATGCCGCGATTGTGCTGGACCAGACCTGCCAAAATCAAGCCGAAAAGCGAAAAATTACCGCGCGCCGGTATAGGGGTTCCTTATTTTACCATCTGTTCTCCGCGCCCCCTGCGATCTCTGCGGTTACGATTGGGAAGTTATGATCAAACACAAGGACCTCGACCAACCGAAACGTCGGGAGGCGATCATCGTTGGCGGCGGGATCGCCGGTCTTTCAGCCGCCATTTACCTCGGGCGCGCAGAACGTGATACGCTGGTGATCGATTCCGGCCATTCGATGGCGCAATGGGAACCGGAGGTGCGAAATTATCTCGGTTTCCCGGATGGGGTCGGCGGCCAGGACCTGCTCAAGTATGGCCGCCGGCAGGCAAAGTTCCACCAGGTCGAGTTTGCGCAGGATGAAATCAAAAGCGTCACGCGCCGCAAAGCGGGCTTCCTCCTGCGCGGACGCCGGACAAGCTATCGAACGAATCGGTTGCTCATCGCGACTGGTATTTTTCATCTCCCGCCGAAGATTCCCGGAGTGAAAGAATGCCTCGGACACAGCATGTTTTTTTGTAAGGACTGCGATGGCTACCGGGTGCGCGGGAAACGGATCGCAATCTGTGGAGCGAATAACGAGGCGGTCGAGTATGCGCTCGGGATGCTGCATTATTCTCCCTGTGTGGTGGTGGTGGCCAACGCCGAAAAGCTGCGCTGGAGCCGGAAGTACGCCGCCTTGCTCAAGGAATACGAGATCCCGGTGATACAGGAGAAAATCACTGGGGTGGACCGTCGCGGCTGCCAGGTTCGCGGTTTGCGCTTCAAGGGCGCGGCGGAGCTGAAGATCGATTACATCTTCACGACGCGGGGTGACGTTTTTCACAACCGGCTCGCGAAGTCGTTAGGCGCGCGACTCGATCGCGATGGCCAGATACAGGTGGATCAATGCCTGCGCACGAGCGTGCCGCGCCTTTACGCCGCCGGCTGCGTGACGCCGGCCAATTGCCAGATGATCATCGCCGCCGGGCAAGGCGCGGCCGCGGCCCAGGCAATCAATCGCGATCTCCTGGAGGAGAGTCTGAGGACGAATTCGCTGCGGCGCTTCCGCGATGCGCAGTTGGTCACGGAAAAAACGCTGCCGGAAGAAGTCTAGAAATCCTCACCATCTCTTCCAGCGACCGGCGGGGCGCGGCGGTCACAAAACTGCCTTCATTGAGTCCGGTCCGGCTGCGTCGCCCCGGCTTGCGCTCGTGCTCCCGGAGCTGCTGCCTAACGACACCGCCTGATGGCGATGCGCCTGATAAGTGGCGCGGATGCCGCTCGAAGCGGGGGCACTCCGCGCTTGCGGAGCGGCGACGGCGGCGGGCGGATCGAGCGGGATTCGATGCTGGTTGATCTCGAGGACTCTCCAGGCCGCGAGCGCGAGGAGCGCGGCCAGGACGAGGAGAAGCGCGGAGAGAGGGGGAAGTTTCTGCAGCGAACTCGGTGAGGAGATTGCGGTTTTCATATTTTGCTTTCCAACTTTGGGACAGCAGCCGGACACCGTCCTTCTTGAGCCAGCACGGCTGTGTCTTACTTATGAAGGCGCAAATCCCGCCCGAAACCCGCCACCAGCGCGTGACTTTTTCGCTCGGGCGCCGGCCGCGTCGTCCTGTAAAATCTTTTCCGGCGTGATAAGCTCGCCGGAGTCAGCAGCTGGTATGACGACCTCCTCTCCTTCACGACAAGCGGTCACCCAATTGCTCGGCGACTGGAGGCGCGGGGACACCGGTGCGCTGGAACGGTTGATCCCTCTGGTGCAGCCGGAATTGCATCGCCTGGCACACCATTATATGAGCCGGGAACGGGCCGGGCATACCCTGCAAACAACCGCGCTGATTAACGAAGCTTACCTGCGTCTGGTCGATAATTCGAAGCCGCTCTGGCAGAACCGCAAACACTTCGTCGCCGCGGCCGCGCAACTGATGCGACGCATCATGGTGGATCACGCGCGGCAACGTCTCTCGCTCAAGCGCGGCGGGGGTGCCGTGCGGGTCACCCTGGACGAGACGGCCTGGGTGACTGACACCCGCTCGGAGGAATTGCTCGCGCTCGATGAAGCGCTGGAGAGCCTGGCCGCGCTCGATCCGCGCAAGAGCCAGATCGTGGAGCTGCGCTACTTTGGCGGCCTGACCGCGGAGGAGACGGCAGAGTTTCTGAACCTGTCGCTGCGCACCGTGGAACGGGAATGGAATATGGCCAAGGCGTGGCTTTACCGGGCGCTGAGCGAGAAGCAACCGGATGAAGGCTGAGCGCTGGCAAAAGATCAACGATCTCTTCCAGACAGCCTTCGAGCGTGCACCCGAGGAGCGGTCCGCCTACCTCGATCAAGCGTGCGGTGGCGACGAGGAGTTGCACCGCGAAGTGGTCTCTTTGATCACTTCCTACGAGCAATCGACGGACTTCATCGAAGCCCCGGCTTTCGCCGTCTCGCCCGAGCTTTTGGCGGAAGACGCGACCGGCGCGTTGGTCGGAAAAGCGTTTGGCCATTACAGGGTCGAATCGCTCATCGGCGCGGGTGGAATGGGCGAGGTCTATCTGGCGCGGGACGAAATGCTCGGGCGCAAAGTCGCGCTCAAGCTGCTACCGGCGCATCTGACCGGGGACGAGGCGCAACTGGGCCGGCTCAAATCCGAAGCGCGCACCGCCTCGGCCCTGAACCATCCCAATATCCTGACGGTCTACGAAATCGGCGCAGAAGGCGGCCGGCAATTCATCGCGACCGAGTTCATCGAAGGCGTGACGGTGCGCACCGCCCTCGCGAGCGGACGAATCCCTTTGCCGGATGTGCTCGACGTCGGGGTGCAGGTGGCCTCGGCGCTGGCGGCGGCGCACGAAATCGGGGTCGTGCATCGCGATATCAAGCCAGAAAACATCATGTGGCGACCGGACGGTTACGCCAAGGTGCTCGATTTCGGCATCGCCAAGCTCGGCGCCCAGACGCCGTGGCCAGAAATTCCCGGGAACGGAGCGGCCGCCTCGCCGCGCCTGACAGGGGTCGGGACTTTTCTCGGCACGCCTTCCTATGTCTCTCCCGAGCAGGCCCGCGGGGAGGAGGCGGACGCGCGCTCGGATATTTGGAGTCTCGGCGTGGTGCTCTACGAGATGGTGGGGGGAACCGCGCCCTTCGCCGGCGAGACGCCGCACGATTGCATGCTTGCTATTTTGAACACGGAACCGCCTCCGCTTTCCGACATCGTGCCGGACATTCCGACCCGACTGCAAAGCATCGTGCAAAAGGCTTTGCGCAAAGACCCGGGGGAACGTCATCAGACGATCCGGGAGATGCTCTCCGATTTGCGCGATTTGAAGGGAGCATTGGAAGTGGGAAATCATCCGGCGGCGCGCGACGCAGGTTTCGTTAGGCGGCAAGGCCGGCGCCGCGCCGCCTTGGTGGCAGCGGGAGGAGCGATCCTGCTCGCCACGGCCCTGATCTATACTCATTACTTCACCAATTCCGCACCCGCGCCCGACACGAAATCGATCGCGGTTCTGCCCTTCGTCGACCTCAGCCCGGCGCATGACCAGCGATCCTTCTGCGATGGGATTCAGCAGGAGATCATCACCAGTCTGACGAAGATCGCCGATCTCAAGGTTATCTCGCGCAACTCGACCCTGCGCTACCGGAGGGTGCCGGCCAATCTGCCCGAGATCGCAAAACAACTCGAGGTCGCGAACATTCTCGAAGGCACGGTGCAGAAAGAGGGCGATCAGGTGCGGGTCAACGTCGAGTTGATTAATGCCCGGAGCGATTCGCATCTCTGGGCCGAGAAATACGACCGCAAAATGATCGATGTCTTCCGGGTCGAAAGCGAGATCGCCCAGGCCATCGCCGAGACGTTGCGGGCGAAACTGACCGGCTCCGAGCAGCGCGCCCTGGCCACGCGGCCGACGACAAATCCCGAGGCCTACATTCTCTATCTGCGCGCCCTGCCCTATGAACGAGGCCCCGATACTTTGCTGGAGGATTATCAGCGCGCGGTCGCCCTTTACGAGCAGGCGATCCAGCTCGATCCGGATTTCGCCCTGGCCCGCGCCCATCTCGCTTCCACCTGCGCGGAGATTTTCCATTTTCACGACCCGCTCGATCGCTGGAAGGATCGCGCCCGGCGCGAAGCCAGCGCCGCTCTCCGCCTCCGGCCCGAGCTGGGCGAGGCGCATTTCGCCTTTGGCCAGTGCGCCTATTGGTTTGACCAGGATTACGAGCGCGCCCTGGCCGAGTTTACGCGCGCGCAGAGCGATTTGCCTAACGACAGCAACATCGGCGCATACGTGGCGGCGATTCGCCGGCGGCAGGGCCGCTGGGAGGAAGCCCTCGCCACCTATGAACGGATGGAAAAACTCGATCCGCAGAATCCCAACATCATTCGCAACGTTCTCTTCACCAACGGCGCGATGCGGCGCTGGCCGCAGGCCGCCCTCGCCGCGGCGCGCTTTCGCGCGGTCGCGCCCGACTCGGTCGTGGCCAAAATCCAGGCCGCCTACGTCGAGTTCCAGTGGAAAGCCGACATCGGCGCGCTCCAACGCTCCCTCGCCAACATTCCTGCGGGAGAGGATCCGGACGGGCTCGTGACCTGTATGCGCTGGGAAAGCGCGATGCTGCAGCGCGATTTTGCCGGCGCGGCCAATGTGCTCGCTCGTTCGCGCCGGACCGAGGTGTCGTATCTCAGTGGCGGCTTGCAGCCGAAAAGTTACCTGGCCGGAATCGCGGCCCTGGCACGCGACGATCGGGGGGCGGCCCGGGAGAATTTTGCGGCCGCGTTGCCGGATTTCGAAAAGGCGGTGCAGGAAGCCGCCGGTTCGGCTAACTGCCATGCGAATCTCGGCCTGATCTACGCCTTTATGGCGAAGCGGGAGGAAGCCATTCGCGAAGGCCGGCTCGCGGCCGAGCTCAAGCCGCTGGCGAAAGACGCCAACGACGGCGCGATCGTGCTTTGCTATCTCGCCCTGATCTATGCCCGGCTGGGAGAAAACGACGCGGCGATCCCATTGATCGAGCGTCTTCTTAAAACTCCCGGCGCCGTCGACAGCGTCGACTACAGCATCACGCCTAACGACCTCAGATTCCGCTGGGAATGGGACCGGCTCCGGAGCGATCCACGCTTCCAGAAGCTGCTCGCTCAACCCTAGTGGACGAAAAAAGTCCGGTTCTCACTTTGTCGCTTTGATCCCGCAGCCGCGGGTTAGGATAATGCACCTCTCGCAAGTCTCCCAGCCGAAGGCCGAGCTCTTCGCTCCCGCCGCCCTACCCACAAAAAATTTTCCGCCGCCCTGGCGGGTTTTGGCCGCGCCCTCCGCTTTAATGAGATGAAGAGAGGAACCCAAACCTGAACGCAACCGCTCTGAATATACCTCAGTTTACCGACCTTCCTCATGCCGCAGAGGAGCCGCTCCCCCGCTCGCCGCTCAATTTCGGGAGGCAGTATTGGCAGCGTGCCTTGCTTGGCGTGACG
>DATBDG010000065.1:0-6341 GCA_036270055.1 Chthoniobacterales bacterium | reverse complement strand
AAGAAGGCGGTCAGCTTTCGGAAGCAGTTCGTCGCCGGCCTTATTCAGTCGTGTTGTTCGACGAAATCGAAAAGGCGCATCCCGACGTGATGCATCTCCTGCTCCAGATCCTGGAGGAAGGAAAAATCACCGACTCGTTAGGTCGGAAGATCGATTTCCGGAACACGATCATCATCATGACCTCGAACGTTGGGGCGGAGCTGATCAAGCGTCAGACGACGATGGGCTTCGGCGCCCCGCGCGACGAGGCGAACTACGACGTCATGCGCGACAAGATTCTCGAAGAAACGAAGCGCGTCTTTAAGCCGGAGTTTTTGAACCGGCTCGATGAAATCATCGTCTTCCACACCCTCGAGAAACCGGATCTGCTCAAGATCGTCGACCTCGAAGTCAACAAGGTGAAGGCTCGCCTGCAACTGAAAGAAATCGAGATCGAGCTCGATACCGCGGCGCACGAATTCGTGATCGAGAAAGGCTATGATCCGACGTATGGGGCGCGGCCGATGCGGCGCGCGGTCGAGCGGTATCTCGAGGATCCGCTCGCCGAAGAGTTGCTCAAGGGCAACGTCAAGGCGGGCGACCTTGTGCACGTCACGGTCGAGAACGGCAAGCTCGTTTTCAAAGTCGCCGAGCCGCACGACAACGCCGCCGCCAGCGCGAGCTGATGTTGACGCCTCCCTCTGGGAGGCGCGGGTCTCGGTGCTGATTGCAGAGGCCGCGTCACCCTCGCGTTTCGCCGAGCGAAACGTGCCCATCAGGCGCGCGGATGCGCCTCCGCGTAAGCCTTCTTCAACCGCTCGGTCGTGACGTGGGTGTAGATCTGCGTCGTGGAAAGACTGGCGTGGCCTAACAATGCCTGGACGCTGCGCAAGTCCGCGCCGTTATCGAGCAGGTGGGTGGCAAAACTGTGCCGCAGCTTGTGCGGACTGAGCGAAATCGGGATCGAGGTGTGACGCAGGTAGCGTTTCAGGATGAGCCAGATCGAGCGTGGCGAGATGCGGCGACGGCCTTTGTTCAAAAACAGCGGCCCGCTGTGCACATTGGCCGCGGCCCGATAACGTGAGACCGCCTCGAGCGCGGGAGCCCCGACCGGACAGACGCGTTCCTTCCGCCCTTTGCCCAGAACGCGGACCGACTCGGTGTAAACGTCGAGATCTTTAACGTTGAGCGCCGCCAACTCCGCCAAGCGCAAGCCGCTGCTGTAAAACAATTCCATGATCGCCGCGTCGCGCTGCGGCATCCAAACCGGGGCGCTCCTCGGCTTTTTCACGTTCAGGGGCGCGGCCAACAGCTCGCTGATCTGCGCCTGGGTGAGAACCAATGGCAATTTCTTCTCGGTTTTCGGGAGCTGAATTTCGCGCACCGGATCTTTCGTCAGGCGATTCCGCGCCAGAAGAAAGCGATAGAAGCTGCGCAGGGCCGAAAACTGGAGCCGAATGTATGAGCGCGCCTGCTTGCGCTTCATGAGATCGAAGAGGTAATCGCGGAAATGCTGCGGCCGGCATTGCCGCCAGCCGGGCGCGTTTGTCTGCGCTTGGAAATCCCGCAACGCATTGCGGTAAATTCGCAGGGTGCGAGGGGACGCGTTGCGCTCCACCTCGAGGAAGGCGAGGAATTCTTCGACCAGTTTGTCCTTCATTGCGGTGGACGCTTCGCTCTGCGAAGGGCGGGTCTGGGTTCGGCTGCGGAGATCACTCTCGCGCCTCCCACAGGGAGGCGTCTAGAAGGAACGCCTTGGACAGCACCCCTATTCCGGCTTCTCGATCTGGTATCGGTTATCACCCCGGTCGCTGTATTGGCTTCTGAAAATCGGCGGTGGATTGGTCGAGATCAGCTCGTAGCCCTTGAGAACGAACTCCGGATACACGCCGTTGCTCGCCGGTTCGTAGACCTTGTCCCCGCTGAAGTAGCCGTAAAGCTTGTATTCGTAATTGTTGTCGAAGCCGAAATTCACCTGCTCGCGATCCGGGGCGAGCTTGTAATTTTCGTTCAGCATCACCAACTCCGCCGTGCTCCAGGGCTGGCCGGGGCGGCGGACGTAGCCCCAAATCTTGTAATCTGGTTTGAAGTAGCGCCGCCCGATGAAGTAATTGCCCGGCGGTTCCGACTGGATCCTTTGGTACATCGCGACCCGCGCCTGTTGGATCCCTTCCGGCATGGTCTCGCACCCGGCGATAAAGGCCAGACTAACGAGCAACAGCAGATTACTGAGCGAGCGAAATCTCATCAGGCGATTGAATGCGATCATCTATCGCAGCTTGGCTCATCTCGCAATGCGCGGCGGGTAGCACAGGCATCTTGCCTGTAGGGACACCGGGCATCTTGCCCGGTGTTTCTTCCCCGGAAACTCTGCTTCAGCGGGCGAGACGCCCGCTGGCCCCACAGGCCAGATGCCTGTGCTACCCCGATGTTTCCCCTCGCGTCGCGCACCGGGCGACGTCTACAACGGATGCTCAATCCCCAGGCGGTCATTGCGCCGGCCCTCGAGCTGGCTTTTGAAAATCGGCGGCGGATTGGTCGAGATCAGGTCGTAACTTAGGAGAACGAACTCGGGGAGAAAGCGATCGCTGACCAGCTCGTAAACTTTGTCGCCGCTGAAATAGCCGCGCATTTTGTATTCGTAGTTGTCGTCGCTCCCGACTTTCAATTGTTCCCGGTCAGGCGCGAGCTTCTGGTTTTCGTTCAGAACAACGAGCTGCGCGGTGTTCCACAGCTGGCCGGGCCGGCGGATGTAGCCCCAGAAATGAAACCCCTTTTTGAAATAGCGCCGGCCGATGAAGTAATCGCCCGGCGGTTCGGCCGCGACGCGCTGTGCCAGTGCCAGCCGGGCATCTTGCATTCCGCTCGGGACGGTCTGACAGCCGCCGAGGAGCAGAAGACTAACGAAAAGCAGAACGGTGGAGCGCATCACCCAACCTACAAAGGCGCGCCGCGCCCGCTCAATTCAGTTTTGCATCGTCAGCCGAGGCTGTTTACACTTCGGCCCAGCAACATGATCGAAGGGGAAGTCCATGCGGCCGGGGTGCGCGACCTGAACAAGCTCCTCGAGCTCGATCACCAGCTCCAGGCCTTGCCCGGCTTGCGTTACAAGGTCGATAGCAATCACGACATCGTCTACCTGGAGTTGGACGAACCGACCATCACCTCCCGCGAGACTCGCAGCATCTTTACCAGGCTCGGCTTGGAGCCGCGCTTTGTCGGCGCGATCCCAGCGGAATTGCGGCCGCGCTCGAAAACGCAGCTCCTGAGTGCCTGATCCGTCCGGCGCCGCGCGCCGCGCTCCCGATCACATGGTTGCCCGCTTCCTGACCGGCCTTGGTGAAATCGTTCTGACGTTTTTCGTTTATCTCGGCGAACTCGTCGTCCTCGCGGCCGAGGCAATCCGCTCCGTCCTGACCCATCGGATGCGCTGGCGATTGTTTCTCCGCCAGATGGTCGACATCGGGCTTCTCTCCCAACTGGTCGTGGTCATCACGGGCGGGTTTACCGGCGCAGTTTTCGCCGCCCAAACCTATTTCCAATTTAACAAACTTGGCGTCGCCTCCGGCGTCGGCGCCGTCGTTTCGGCCGCCCTTTTCCGCGAGCTCGGGCCGGTCCTGACCGGTCTGATGGTGAGCGGCCGCGTCGGGGCGGCGATGTCGGCCGAAATCGGAACGATGAAAGTCACCGAGCAAATCGATGCCTTGCGCGCCCTCGCGGTCCATCCGGTCGATTATCTGGTCGTGCCGCGGATGCTCGCGATGATGATCTCGATGCCGTTGCTCGTGGCCGAATGCATCTTCTTTGGCCTCATCGCCGCCTACTTTGTCTCGGTCAATCTGCTCGACATCCCCGGCCCGTACTATGTTGCCAACATGGTGCGCTGGACCCTGATGCGGGACATCATCATGGGCGTGACGAAAGGTTTTTGCTTTGCCATTCTCATCGTCTTCATCAGTTGTCACAAAGGCCTGAACAGCCGGGAAGGCGCCGTCGGCGTCGGGCGGGCCACGACCGAGGCAGTGGTGAACGCATCGCTCGCGATTTTGATTTCGAATTTCTTTCTCACCATGGCGCTCAACGTCATCTTTCCGGCGGGATGGCAGTGAGGTGGGAGTTGAGAGCTGCGAGTGGAGAGTTGACCCCGAAAGGTTTCGGGGTTGAGAGAAGGGGATGAGAGAAGCCTCCGCAGTCAGAGAAGCGCCGGCCATCGGCGACTCTTCCCCTCTCGACTCTCGACTAAAAAATCGCAACTCGTCCCCCACCCCAATGATCGCGGTGCGGGGGCTGAAGAAACGCATCGGCGCGCAGGAGATTCTGCGCGGAGTCGATATCAACGTCGGGAGTGGCGAAACCCTCGTCATTATCGGCCGGAGCGGCGGGGGCAAGAGCGTGCTCCTGAAAAACCTCGTCGGCCTGATGCAGCCTAACGAGGGCGAAATCTGGATCGACGGCCAGAGCATTGTCGGGTTGAGCGAGCGCCAGTTGGCCCGTGTCCGGCGCAAAGTCGGCATCCTTTTCCAGGGCGGCGCACTCTTTGACTCGATGACGGTGGAGGAAAACATCGCCTTCCCGTTGCGCGAAGCGGGCGAACGCGATCAACGCGTGATCGAGCAACAAATTTCCGAGATGCTGGAGGTGATCGAGCTCGAGGGGCAGCAGAAAAAGATGCCGGTCAATCTCAGTGGCGGAATGAAAAAGCGCGTCGGCCTGGCGCGCGCCATCATCAACCGCCCTTCCTGCATTCTCTACGACGAACCGACCGCCGGGCTCGATCCGGTCGTTTCCGACAGCATTAATCGCCTGATTCGCCGGCTTCAGGAACGCTACCGCGTCACGAGCGTGGTCGTGACCCACGACATGAAGAGCGCCTTCCATGTCGGCGACCACATCGCCTACCTGCACGAGGGACGGATTTACTTTTACGGGACCCCGGCGGAAATTCAGGCCTCCTCCGACCCGCTCATCCAGGATTTCCTGCTCGGGCGCGCCCGGCTGGCGGAGTAACGAAGATGAACGAACAGGATCGCGGCTTGGAATTGAAAGTGGGGATTTTCGTCGCCGTTGGGCTCGCCATCCTCGCCGCGCTCGTGGTGCAATTTGGCCGGCTCGGCGAGGGCTTCAAAAGTTATTATAGCATTACGGTCCATTTCCCCGACGCCAGTGGCCTGCTCAAAAGTTCCGATGTCCTGATGGGGGGCGCGAAGGTCGGACAGGTGGCGGGCGCGCCGCGTCTCGTCACGGCTGGCCGGGGTGTCGATGTGCCGCTGAAGATTTTCGACTTCGTCAAGATCCCGCTCGGTAGCTCGATTACGGTGGGGAGTTCGGGTTTGTTAGGCGATCGCTTTGTCGCCATTTTGCCGCCGACCGCAAGACCGACCGCCTACCTCGCGAAGGGCGCGCGCGTGGAAGGCGCGCGCGAGAAGGGTCTCGACGACATTAAAAAGGAAGGCGGCGATTTGATCAAGGACCTGCGCGGGACGGTGGCGAAGATCGACACCGCCGTCAGCCGCCTCAATGAGCAGGCCCTCTCGAAGGAAAACATGGAGCACCTCACCCAGACCTTCGACAACCTGAGCAAAGCGACGGAGCGGCTCTCCGAGTCGTCGAAAAAGATCGATGGCGTGATCGAGAAAGCCGACGGCACGATGGCATCGGCGAAAGAGACGGCCGATAAGGCCCAGCTCGCCGTCGGCGACGCGCGCAAGACGATCGAGCGCGCGGGCCGCATCCTGCGCGAAGCGACTTCCGGAGACGGCCCGCTCGCGATGTTGCTCACGAACGAAGAAGTGGCGAACGATTTGCGCGCCCTGATCAGCAATCTTCGCCGCCACGGAGTGCTTTTCTATCGTGACACCGCAGCCACAATCTCGCCTCCCCCGGAGAGCACTCCGCCGGCGCCCCGTCGCCGCACTTCTCGTTAGGCGAATATGACCCCGCTGCTCACTCTCAACCTTCTGCGCGGGCTCTTCGTCACTTTTTGCGGGCTCGTCGGTTCGCTCGTCTCGGCTGAGAACCAGGGCAACGCCATTCCCGGACTGCTCGTTGGGGTGGTTTTCGGTCTCGTGCTCGTTCTGGCCGATCGGCTCCTCAAGGGGCTTTCGCTCCGCGCCTTTTCCTCCGCCACACTCGGCCTGCTCCTCGGGCTTTTCTTCGCCAATCTCCTCCTCGCTTCACAAATCCTGCGTTACCAAAGCGAAGACGTGCAATGGGTCGCGCGGCTCGTCGTCTATTGCGCCTTTGGCTATCTCGGGATGATGCTGGCGATGCGGAGCAACCGCGACGAGTTCTCGCTCATCATTCCCTATGTTCGTTTCGCGCGCGAGACGACTCAGCACGAGCCGCTCGTCGTCGACACCAAT
>DATBDG010000064.1:0-16109 GCA_036270055.1 Chthoniobacterales bacterium | reverse complement strand
TCATCTTTCCAAATCCCAAGGTCGTCGGGACTGATCCGCCCCTCCTCGACCACGGCGGCGGCCTCGGTGAAAACGAGCGCCGCGCCGCCCACCGCGCGGCTCCCTAGATGAACGAGGTGCCAGTCGTTGGCAAAACCGTCGACGCTCGAATACTGGCACATCGGCGAAACCACGATGCGGTTGCGCAATTGCAGGCTGCGTATGGGCAGCGGCGAGAAGAGATGAGCCGGATCGCTCTGCATCCCAACGGATCGCACAACTTCCGTCCTCCTGCTTTCAAACGCCGTGCGGTTTGTCTTCGCCAGGCAACGCAGCCCCTAGACCGGAGAAGCGATCGTGCCCAGCGGGTGCTGGTACCAACCCGGGTCGTCGTAGCTCGTAATGTCGTCGCGCACTTTCATGATCGTGAACATCCCGCCCATCCCGATCGGACCGAACGGGCCAGTGCCGGTCATCATCGGGAGGGTATTGCGGGGGCCAGCCATCATGTCGCCCATTTCCGACATTTCGTGCATACCCTTTTCGCCCATCGCCATGTAGCCCGGGACAAGTTTGCCTATCTTTTGCGCGACGCCTTTCTGGTTTGCCCCAATCAGATTGGGAACGGTGTGGTTCATGGCGTTCATGGCGTGATGATTCTTGTGGCAATGCAAGGGCCAGTCGCCCGGGTTGTCAGCGACAAACTCAACCGTGCGGGTCGTGCCAGGAGGCACATTCACGGTCGCCTCCGGCCACCAACCGCTTTTGGGAATCGGGCCGCCATCGGTTTCCACAATCCACCAGCGATGCCCATGGAAATGAATCGGGTGACTGTCCATGCTGAGATTGGCGAAACTGATGCGGACCCGCTCAATGCGCCTGATCACAAGCGGATCCGTCCCCGGCCACACGCGGCTGTTGAAAGTGAAGATGTTAAAATCTGTCATTACATTTGGGTTCGGCGTGAAGGTGCCGGGCTCGATCGCCCACTCCTGAAGAAAGATAAGGAAATGGCGATCGACCGGCTCCGGGTATCCGTCGCGGGGATGAATGATGAAAAAACCTTCCATCCCCATCGCCATCTGCGTCATCTCATCGGAGTGCGGATGATACATCTGCGCGCCGTGCTGACGGAGGGCGAACTCGTAGGCATAGGTCTCGCCGGGGCGAATATGTTTTTGGGTCAGGCCGCCGACGCCGTCCATTCCGTTAGGCAAGATCAAGCCATGCCAGTGGATCGTGGTCGCTTCGGCCAACTTGTTCGTCACGAGAATGCGCACACGGTCCCCTTCCACCGCTTCAATCGTGGGGCCGGGACTCTGGCCATTGTAACCCCAGCAGTTGACCATCATCCCGGGCGCAAACTCACGCCGGAGTGGCTCGGCGATGAGATGGAATTCTTTCACGCCATCTTTCATCACCCAGGGAAGCGTTGATCCGTTAGGGGTAACGACCGGACGGTAATTAATCTTCGGCCCCCCCGCCGTCGCGGGGGTGTTTTGCGCGGCCAGGACTTTTGTTCCACCCGCGATGCGTTGCGCGAGCGCGGAGGCGCCCAGCAGGGCGGCCGCGCCGGAGAATAATTTTCGTCGGGTAATCATAGGAAGAAAAATCCGAAATCCGAATATCGAAATTCGAAACAATTGGAGTTTGAATCAACGAAATGGAGAAAAACCAGAAGCCGCCGAACGGACGATCCTATGACTTGGAAGAAAGCACCTTCCTCTTCGCGACGGAAACGCGCGAGTTGATGAATATCTTCGGCGCGATCCTCCGCAAGAGCGAATAATGCTCCTGTTTCCGGCTCTTCTCTTCTTGCAAGCCTCTTGCTTATTATTTCGGATTTCGACATTCGGATTTTTCTGCCTGTCATTTGGATTTCGAATTTCTCCCTTCGAGGTTTCCGCCCACCGCCCGTTCCAGCTCGGCGCGCGCGATCCAGTAGTCGCGCCAGGCTTCGATGTAACTGCGTTCGGCCGCGACTTCGTTTTGCTTCGCGAGCAGGAGATCGTAAGCGCCTTTCAACATGAAATTGTGTTGCTGGAGGGTGAGGTTGAGGGCCTGTTGCTGGGTCGGGAGAAGTCGTCGGCCGATGAAGGCAGTGAGATCGCGCGCGGCAATTAATTGGTCGCGGGCTTCGCGCACTTCGGAGCGAATTTCGATGGCGAGCGCCTCGAGCTCGCGCTGCGCCTGGCGATATTCAGCGGTCAATCTGGCGATCTCGCCCTGGCCTTGATTGAAGATGGGCAACTCAAGGTCGAGCGTCGGTCCGGTGACGCGCTGACCCTCGGTCTCCCGCTCGCTACTGACGCCGAGCCTAATCTCGACCGGGACGTAACGGGTCTTGGTGCGGAGAGCGAGCGATTGACCGATGAGGTCGAGCTCCATCCGGCGGGCCCGCAGATCGAGCCGCTGCGCCACGGCGCGCGCTTCCAGGTTCTGGAGCGGAACTTCGTTAGGCGGAAGCTCCGGCAAATGATCGGCCATCGCCCAGCCGGTCTGCCCGCCCCAGAGCCCGAGGAGGCGATTGAGTCGTTCGCGGTCGCGTCGCACCTGCAATTCGGTCTGCGCCACCTCGAGCCGGGCCTGCTCGTAGCTTCCCTGCTGATTCGCCAGCTCCAGATCGCTGGTGTTTCCGGCGTCATGCAATCGCCTGCTAAACTCGGCCGCGGTCTCGTTCGTCTCCGAAATCAGGCGGAGCCGATCGAGCAATTGTCGCCGCGCCTGCGCGGTGTAAAACGCGCTCTTCACCGCCGCCTCCAGTTTCAGGACTTCGTCCGCAACCCGCATCTCGGTCGCGGCCAGCTGGGCGGCGGCGATGCGTTTGCGCAGCGGGATCATGAGGATCTGCAAAAAATTCTGCGCGACCGAGTATTCAATGTTCGTCCCGGAAGGCGGCCGATCGGGGAACCGAAAACTGGCGGCAAAGTTCGGATTGCTCAGCAGTCCCGCCTCGATCAAATCGGCCTGTGCGATTCCAATTTCCTCAAAGCGCGCCTGCAGATCGCGATTGTTGAGGAGCGCAATTTGCACCGCGCTCTCCGCTGTCAATTTCCGGCGCAGGAGTGCTTGCACGCTTTGCCCGACTTGCGCGTCGTCCGGTCCGCCGCGCGTCCAATGCACCCGCTGCCCGGTCCGTTCTGTTACGGTCGCTAGCACGCGATCGAGTGACGCCGGGGGCGCGGCGCAGCCCGCTGCAAGCAGGCCTGTTGCGAGCGCGAGGGATGCGCTCGTCCTCAAGTTGAAATTGTTAGGCATAAAAGGTGGTGAACTGGGGAAGACCAGCCGGGGTGCGGACCGGAGGCGTTGGCGCAATCGGATGCACCCGGCAAAGGACCTGACGATGCTCGCGCTCGCGAGCCCGCGAGGTCGTTAGCTGAAGACGGGCGGAGCGTGGGCGCGCAAGCTCCGCTGCAAAACAGACTCTGCGAAGGTCGGGCCGGGCGGCGGCCCGGTATCGAGAAACCGAGAGGCGAGAGAAGCGGGAGGCGCGGAGATTACAGCTCCCGTGACGACGTCGGCCGCCAGGCCAGCGAAAGCGAGGGCGTCTGATGGGAAATTTTCCGCCGGAGTCATCGCCACGACGTGCAGCGTCTTACAGCAGGGCGCAGCCGGACGTTTGGCCGGCTCCGAATCTGCCGGGATGGTGCTCGCACAACAGCCGTGCCCGGAGACCGCCTCGGCCTGATGGCTCCCGATCGTCGCCAGACCGAGGGCGCAATGGTTCGAAATAGCCAGCCACGAAATCGCAGCCAGCGTGACCGTCGCCCAACGAAGGGGCGTGATCCGGCGAATCGGCATCACGCTGCCTTGTGCCCGAAAAAGCCGTCCGCGTCAATCCTTTGCTTCCAAGCCGGCTCCCGCCACCCCTTAAAAACCTTGCCGGGGCGCGTCCTTTCTCGTATGCCGCAGCGTAACAAATGCGCGCCTCGGTTCTTTCTCGCCTGCCTCTGGAATTAACGGGACCCGCACGCCCTCTCACCAATTCGATTCAGTTATTCTTCCACACATGAGCACGATCAACGCCGAAACCGCCGTCAGGGAACGTTACGCCGCCGGAGCGCAAGCCGCCGAGGCGAAGCTCTGTTGCCCGGTCGATTACAACCCGGAGTATCTCAAAGCCATTCCGCCCGAGGTGATCGAGCGCGATTACGGCTGCGGCGATCCCAGCAAATACCTGCGCCCCGGCGAAATCGTGCTCGATCTTGGGAGCGGGACCGGCAAAATTTGTTTCATCGCCGCGCAGGTCGTCGGGCCTAACGGAAAGGTGATCGGGATCGACATGACCGACGAGATGCTGAATGTCGCGCGCCGCAACGCACCAATCGTGGCGGAGCGGATCGGTTACAACAACGTCGAGTTCCGGAAAGGCCGCATCCAAGATCTCGCGCTCGATCTCGAGAAGCTCGATGCGGAACTGCAAGCGCGGCCGATCACCGACGCGGCTTCGTTCCTGCGCGCCGATGAGCTGGCGCAGGATCTGCGGGTTAAGCATCCGCTGGTCGCGAGCGACTCGATCGACGTGGTGGTTTCCAATTGCGTTCTCAACCTCGTCGAGCCGAAATCGAAGAGAAACTTGTTCGAGGAAATTTTTCGGGTCCTGAAAAAAGGCGGGCGCGCGGTCATCTCCGATATCGTCTCAGACGAAGAGGTGCCGGAGCATTTGCAGAACGATCCCGAGCTTTGGAGTGGGTGTATCTCCGGCGCGCTGACGGAGGAAGGATTTCTCCAGGCGTTTAGCGAAGCGGGGTTCTATGGGATTCAAATTCTGAAGCGCGACGAGCAGCCTTGGCAAACGGTCGAGGGGATCGAGTTTCGGTCCGTCACGATCGAGGCTTTCAAGGGCAAGCAGGGCCCCTGCTCCGAGCGCAACCAGGCGGTGATTTATCGCGGGCCGTTCCGCGAAGTGCTCGATGACGACAACCACCGGATGGAGCGCGGAGTGCGCTACGCGGTTTGCGACAAGACCTACAATCTTTATCGGAAAGCGCCGTATCGGGAGTTCTTCGAGTTCGTCGAGCCGCTGGTCGACATTCCGTTAGGCGAAGCGCAGCCGTTCGATTGCTCGCACACCGCCCGGCGACATCCCAAGGAAACCAAGGGACAGGATTACAATGTCACGACGGAAGCGAGCAGTTGCTGCGACGGCGGGGCCTGCTGCTAGGGGCAGTTTATTGCAATGAGCGAAACTATCCGCGCCACGCGCCCGGAGCCGCCGCCCCACGTCAGCGCGGAAGTCGAGGTCGCGCGGACGCCCGTTCCGAAGTGGGCGATCGGCGAATTTTTCGGCACGTTTCTGCTCGTTTTCTTTGGCTGCGGGAGCGTCTGCGCGGCGGTCGCGACGGGCGCGCAGGTCGGCGTTTTCCAAGTGGCGATCGTCTGGGGAATCGGGATCGCGACCGCGATCTATTTGACCGGCTCGCTCAGTAGCGCGCACCTGAATCCCGCAGTCACCCTCGCCTCGGCGGCCTTGTCGCGCTTTCCCATCCGACTGGTGATTCCCTACATCGTGGTGCAAATGCTCGGGGCGTTCGCGGCGGCGGCGGTCCTCTTCTCGATCTTCAGTGGCCCGATCGCGGGTTACGAAGCGCAGCATGGCATCGTCCGCGGCGCGCCGGGGAGCGAAGCGAGCGCGATGGTGTTTGGCGAATACTTCCCCAACCCGGGCGGCAAAGCGCTCACCGAAGAAGCGCGCGCCACGATGACGCCCGGGCACGCCTTCACCGCCGAGCTGGTCGGGACGACGATTCTTGTCCTGGTCATCTTCTGCTCGACCGACGAGCGCAACGCGACCCGGCCGCAAATCCTGACTGCGGCCACGATCGGGCTCACGGTGACGTTGCTCATCTCGCTGATCGGCCCCCTAACCATGGCGGCCTTGAATCCGGCGCGCGATCTGGCACCGCGGATTTTTTCTTCACTGGCCGGCTGGGGCAGCATTCCCTTCACAACCAACGGCTCCGGCTGGCTGACCGTTTACATTATTGCGCCGATCATCGGCGGATTGTTAGGCGGCGGCATTTATCGCGTCTTCTTCCGCCCCGCCTATCGCCTATGATCGCCATCGCCCTCTTCCTCGCTACCTGTTTCCTCGCCTACTCGAACGGCGCGAACGACAACTTCAAAGGCGTCGCCTCCCTCTTCGGCTGCAAAGCCGCCAGCTATCGCACTGCCATCACCTGGGCCACGATCACGACTTTTGCCGGCTCGATCACCGCCATTTTTCTCGCCCAGGCCCTCCTGAAAAGATTTTCCGGCAAAGGGCTCGTGCCGGATGCGATCGTCGGCTCCGCTCCATTTCTGCTCGCAGTTGTGATCGGCGCGGCGCTCACCGTCATCCTCGCCACGCGCTTCGGTTTTCCCATTTCCACGACGCACGGATTGATGGGCGCGCTGATTGGCGCCGGACTGGTGGCGGTTGGCAACGAGGTGAATTTTTCTTCGCTGAGCAAGGGTTTCATCCTGCCGCTCCTTCTCAGTCCGGTTCTCGCCATTCTACTCGGCGGGTTGCTTTATTTCATCCTGCGCGGGGCGCGCCTCGCCTTCGGAATCAAAAAGGAATGGTGCATTTGTGTCGATTGTGAGGAGCGCGTCGTCGCGCAACCGCAGCCGGATTCCATCCTGACGATGCGGTCCGCGCCAACCCTGCCGGGTCTGACGGTGGATGAAATGGAGAACTGCCGCGAACGCTACGCTGGCTCGATGCTCGGTCTCGGATCGCAACAGATCATGGATGGCGCGCATTTTCTGAGTGCCGGGGTGGTGAGTTTCGCGCGCGGCTTGAACGACACGCCCAAGATCGTGGCGATGCTCCTTCTATTGCAGACGCTCGATTTGCGCTGGGGATTTTTCGCCATCGCGACCGCGATTGCGATCGGCGGCCTGATTCATTCGCGCCGGATTGCGGAAACGATGAGCCACAAAATCACGACGATGAACCACGGCCAGGGATTCTCGGCCAACCTCGCCACCAGCATTCTGGTCATCCTGGCCAGTCTCTTTGGTTTGCCAGTCTCGACGACGCATGTCTCGGTCGGCGCACTCTTTGGCATCGGCCTCGCGACCGGCCAGGCCGACTCGCGGGTCATGGGCAACATCGCCCTTTCCTGGATTATCACCCTGCCCTGTGCTGCGCTGCTCAGCGCCTCGGCCTATGCTCTTCTGCGGCACCTATGAATCTAACGGCCGACAATCGATTTGCGCGCAAGCTGGCCGAGTATTCGCTCCCACTCCGCCATAGCAAAACGGAGGTCCTCCAGATCAATGTCGGCAAGCTCTGCAACCTCACCTGCATTCATTGCCACGTGAACGCCGGCCCGAAGCGCAAAGAAATCATGACGCGCGAAACGATCGATCGCGTGATCGATTGGCTCGCGAAAACCGACATTCCCACGGTCGACCTGACCGGCGGCGCGCCGGAGATGATTCCGTTCTTCAAATATTTCGTCGAACGCTTGAAAGTGCTCATCCCGCCGCGGCACATCATCGATCGCTGCAATCTCACCATCCTGCTCGAGCCGGGGTTTGAAGATTACGCGGCCTTCCTCGCTCGGCACCAGATCGAGATCATCGCTTCCATGCCCTGCTATTCGCCGGAAAACGTCAACGCGCAGCGCGGCGAAGGCGTCTTCGACGGCAGTATCAAGGCACTGCAGCTTTTGAATTCGTTACGCTACGGGATCGATCCGGCGCTTCCGCTTCACCTCGTTTACAATCCGAACGGCGCTTTTCTCCCCGGCCCGCAGGCGGAGTTGGAGGCGGATTACAAACGCGAGTTGAAAGAACATTTCGGAATTGTCTTCAACAACCTCTACACGATCACGAACCTTCCGGTTTCGCGTTTCGCCTCCTGGTTAAGAAACAATGGCCAGCTCGCCGACTACATGGCCTTGCTGAACGACGCCTTCAATCCGGCGACGGTGAACGGCCTGATGTGTCGCAACACAATCAACGTCAGTTGGCAGGGCGAAGTCTTCGATTGCGACTTCAACCAGATGCTCAAGATGCAATGGCGCGACGATGGGCGCGCGCTCAATCTTTGGGACATCGACCCGGCCGACGTCGAGCATCGCGAAATCCAAACCGGCGATCACTGCTTCGGCTGTACCGCCGGTGCCGGCTCGAGCTGCGGCGGCGCGCTGGTTTAGTCGGAATCGGTTACGGCGTCAGTTCCCAGGTGTCGCCTACCGGCACTTCATGGTTTTGGCCACCGAAGATGATGGTGCGGCCGAGGGCGCGATCGAAGGCGATTCCGGCGCCTTCGCGTGCGGGCGGCGATTGCGTCGGGAAAAGCTGCTGCCAATCCGAACCGGTCCAGGACCAGGTGGTGTCCTGATCAACCCCACCGCTGCCGCCGCCGAACAGGATCACGCTTGCGAGATTCTGATCGAAGGTGCAGGAGCTGGCGTAAACCCAGGTCGGCTGCGTCGCGGGGGATTCGAAGGTCCAGGTATGCCCATCATAGGTCCAGGTATTGACCGGATTCACGTCGGCCAGTCCACCAAAGAGCACCGCCTGTTTGGTAATGTAATTTACTCCCACCGCCGACGAAGAGCGGGCGTAAGGCAACATCGCAGGCTTTAGTTGACGCCAGTCACCATTGTTCCAGCGCCACATCGTGCCTTGGTAGAGGCTCCCATCGAACCCGCCAAACTCATCGACCCGCCCATCGGCGTCGGTGAAAACCATCGGGCCGGTCACAGCCTTGGGAGAATGCGCCGGCATCGCCTGCGTCCAGGTCGAAGTCGCTCCATCCCAGAGCCAGGTGTCGCCGAGATCGCGGCGGCCATCGTAGCCGCCGAAGAGAACGACCCTGTGCGCATGGCGATCGTAAGCCATCTGTGCATTGGCTCGCGCGGAAGGAGCGATGGGCGTCTCCACCTTGGTCCAGGTGGTCCCATCAAAGGTCCAAGTGTCGTTGAGGTAGCCGCTGCCGCTGAACCCGCCAAAGAGCAGAACTTTGTGGCTCACCCCATCGTAGGTCATGGCGAGGTAGGAGCGGCTGCCGGGAGAGGTGGTGGGGACGAGTTGCGTCCAGGTGAGAGCCTGGGCCGCGGTGGCGCTCGCGAGGAGGAGCACGGCAAGTAGAGAACGACGAAACAGTTGGAATGTTGACATCACCCTCGATTGTCCAACGGCGCCATATCTTGTCAATGTCAGCTGTAGCGACAAAAAAACGACGAAAACGGACGTGACGACCGCCTTGCTCGTCGCCTCAAACTGCCTATGATGCCAGCCGGCAATGGAGTTTGCCTTTCTCGTCGTCGAGACGGAGAAACCGCCTTGAGCTGATGACTCCTACTGATGCGATAAAAGCAGCGGTCGGATTTTTATGCTCACCTATTTTTGGATCATGCTGGGCGGCGCCCTCGGAACGGGGGCACGGTTCTGGGCCTCCGGGGTTATCGGGGAACGCTTCGGAGAAGTCTTTCCGTTAGGCACGCTCTTCGTCAACGTGACCGGATCGTTCGTCATCGGGCTCTTTGCCGGTCTGACCGATCCGCAGGGACCGTATCTCGCTAGTCCGCGCCTCCGGCAGTTTGTCATGATCGGGATCTGCGGCGGCTACACCACCTTTTCTTCCTTCAGCCTGCAGACCCTCGAGTTGGCGCGCGAGGGCGACTGGCTGCGGGCCGGCTTGAACAGCGTTTTCTCGCTCGTCTGCTGTCTGGCAGCGGTCTGGCTCGGACGCGCCCTTGCGCTTATGTTAGTGAGTCGTTAGGCCAAAATCACCATGCAACTTCCGGAAGACGCCCTGCTCCTGCGGATTTTTATCGGCGAAAGCGATCGCTGGCAGCACCAGCCGCTCTACGAAGCAATCGTGATGAAGGCGCGCGAACTGCATCTCGCGGGCGCGACCGTGCTGCGCGGGCCGATGGGGTTCGGCGCCGCCAGCCGCATTCATACCGCCAAAATTTTGCGCCTTTCGATGGATCTGCCGATGGTGATCGAGATCGCCGATGCGGAGGAAAAGGTGAAATCGCTCCTCCCGCATCTGGATGAGATGATGGGCGGCGGTCTGGTTACGATGGAAAAAATCACGGTGATTCGCTACAGCCACGGGGGCGGAAAGGACGAAGCAGGCGGGATCGACAAATGAGATTGCGGCCGATGTTGACTGACTTCGACGGGACGCGCCGTGCCCCCGGGGCCCTGATCGCGGCGCTCGAAAAATTGCGCACTGCGAAGTGAAAACAATTGCGGTTCTCGGCGGTGGCTCGGCCGGATTTACGGCCGCTCGAATCGCTTCACAAAACGGCGCGCGAGTGTTGTTTTTCATGGGCGATAACGCGGATCGCGCCTCGCTCTGCATCAACGCCGGTTGCATGCCGTCGAAGGCGATCTTCGAGCCGATCGACGCCATGCATCACGCGAAGCAACACGGCTGGCTGGAGATAAAGCCGAAACAACCTGACGAATATCTGGCGCAGATCGTGCGCTGGAAGGATAACGAGATCGCGCATTTCCGCACTTACCGAGCGCAGGAAATCCGGGAGCTGGCGAGCGATACCTTCACCATCATTCGCTCGAAGGCCTGCTTTGTGAGCGACCATGAAGTGGTGAGCGAAGGCCAACGCTACAGCTTTGATGCGGTGATTATTGCGACCGGCTCACGGACCGTTCTCCCGCAGATCGACGGGCTCAATCCGGCTTGGGAGGGCATTTGGACGAGCGATGAGATTTTGCACAACACGCGCATTCCAAAATCCCTCGCCGTCATCGGCGTGGGCGCGATCGGGCTGGAATTTTCTCTTCGTTATGCCCGCCTCGGCACGAAGGTGACACTGATCTCCCGCAAGGGGATTCTGCTCGAATTTCCGCCCCAATTTGGCGAACGCATCGCCTCGATTTACAGCCGCGAGGGGGTACGGGTTTTGACCAACCATCCAGTCGCGCGGATCGCGCGTGATGCCGCCGGGACGTTCGCGATTGAAGCCGAGAGCGCCGATTCTGGCAGGCCGATCCAAGCCGATAAAATCTTGCTCGCGACTGGGCGGCGGCCAGAAGTGGATGATCTCGGATTGAAAGCGGCTGGCGTGGAATTGAACGAGCGTGGCCGCCTCGAGATTGGGGACGACATGCGGGTAAAAGGAAAGGAACACATCTTTGCGGCGGGCGATGTCGCCGGGCTGCGGATGGTCGTGCATCACGCGCACATCGAAGCAGGCATCGCGGCCGAGAACGCCTGCAGCGATGGCGATCGGATATGGACGAAGCGTTCCAACATCGAAGTGATTTTTTCCGATCCGGAATTTGCTTTCGCCGGTTGCACGCTGGCCGAGGCGGAAAAGGACGGGCACCAACTGGTGAGCGCCGCTGCCGAGAGTCGCGATATCGGCAAACTACATCTGGCGGGCGATGACTCCGGTTTCGGCGAATTTTGGGCAGACGCAAAAACCGGGCGATTGATCAGCGCCGGACTACTCTGCAAAGACGCGGCCAACCTGATTCATCTCCCGGCCTACGCGATCGACCACGAGCACACTGTTCATCAGCTCGAAGATGCGGAGTTTTATCACCCGACCAAGATCGAAATCGTGGCCGAGATCGGCGACGCCCTTTGTCGGAAACTGGGCGGCCATCCCTTCGCACGCGCCGAGGAGTAACGCCACGCGTGGGTGGTTCTGAATCGAAGAACTGACCCGAAGGAGTTTTTGCCGGTTTGTGATCTCTTGTGGTCCCGAAAACGCAAAAAGGACGTCCAGCTTTCGCCGGACGCCCTTCGCGGTGAATTTCCTCACCAGCATTCCGGGAGTCGGTTTGGACGACTCCCGGAACTAGTTGCGATTTACCTCGACCAAGGAACCACCAGCGCTTAGCGCGATTGGACGGCCTTGCTGTCGCTCCCGCCCAGATTACTCGTCACCGTGACGTTTACTGGATTCGCAATCCCGTTCTTTTTCAGCTGGTACTTACCGTCGCCCCGGGTATTCATCGTCCCGAGGATTTCACCCGAGCTCGTCACCTTGACAGTTAAGACCGCGGCCGGGTTGGAGTCGGTCGCCGTCACGGTAAGCTTGCTGCCCGAGATGGAATACTGGGCCTTGGTAATCGTCACCGTATCGGAGGTAACCCCGCAAGTACCGACCTTGAAGTTACCGATACGCGTCCGCCAGTTAAAGGAGCTGTTCGTATCGTAGTATTCTGTCGTGTACCAGAAGGTGCAGTCGTCGGTCGGGTCGACCGTCATGTCACTATAATCGCCCCAGCGATTGACCGTGTCGGTCTGCGATCCGGCACCATCGAAAAGATGGGCTTCACCCTGGGCCATGGTGTTGATCGGGTCGCTCCCCAGACGGCCCGTGTAGCGGATCTGGGTGTGGATCGTGGCGTCCGCGGCACTGAAGCCGAGGGCCATGTCTCCCTGACCGTTCATCGCAATGCTGCCCATCCAGCGGTTGGTACTGTCAGGAGCGTAGGTGCTGTCCTGGAAGGTCGAGACCGGACCCGCGGTCACGCCACGCAGCTCAAACCAGCGGACGCCGGCTGGGCCGAGCGAAGTGCCGGTGCTGACCGTGAAGTTGCCGACCAACGATTCGTGGTCGCCAAAGTTGCGGTAACCAAGACGGAACATGAGGCGATCGCCGATCGCGTCCATTTTGTTGCCCGGCGTGGTGGCACCGAGCGCCGGGATGCAGTCACGAGTGGCGGGGCAGATTTCCGTGAAAGCCGCCGCCGGCGAGGTGCCGAACAGGGTGAAGGTCGTGTTCGCCGGGGTGGCGAAATCGACGTGGAAGTGGTAAACGCGATAGGTGTTCGTATCCGGCCAAAGGACGACCGAGTTGGGCGCGCCGGCCGGAGGAAGCGTGGTGCCGTCGAGATCGGCCGGGAGCATTGGCGGGAAGGTCGGACCCAACCGCGGTGGACCCTGGATTTCCGCCGTTGTATCGCCAACCAGCATCTTCGCACGATTGAAGGCGAAGGCTTGCGGGCCGAGGTAGACCGTGCCCGAGGAATTGAAGACGTTCATCGTCATGTAGTAGGCGTCCGGCCAGACACCGAAGTGCGGGTAATCATAGAGGGCCGAGCCGCCAACCGAGACGAGGTTGTAGTCGTACCGTGCATAGCTTCCGGTCGCATCGCCGGTGGTTGAAACCGCGACGCACTCGTGAGTGAGGCCGCCGGCGAACTGGCTGATGAGCCAGCGATCCGCCAGTTGGTCATACATCACGACCGGGTCGCCATTACCGCCCGTTTGGCAAACACCACCGAAACCGCTCCAGATGGAGAGGATGCTCGCGGGGCCGAAGATGGAAGCGCCTGTGGCTTTATCGAAGACCTGATAGCCTTCGTTAACCATCTGGACGTATTGGGTCGCGCCCACTTCGCCATTGGTGTCAGGCGGAGCGCAGTTGCAAATCACGCCCGGGAAAGGGATGCCGGCGAAATTCAGAATCGGCGCAGGGATGTTGGGTGCGAGTTCGCCCAGCAACCGGCCCCGTTGAACGACCAGATCGGCAGCATCCTTGTGAAGACCGGTGCGAATCTTGGGGTTTTCCGCCGCCTCGTGCTCCTGCACGCGTTGGTTAGGCCACGGGTTCATGTCACGCACGGGCTTGGAGATGTCGGCATGATCCGGGTAGATCACTTTGACACCGTTATTGAATTTGCTCGCTGCGACTGCAGTCGAGCTCGAGTTGATGCTCAAAGTCATCAACGCCAAAAAGACGCCGAGAGAGCTGATTGTGAATCCAAATAAGACGCGCAGACTGAAGTAGGCGTCTCGAGAAGCTGACCTTTTATGCATATTTTATTTTTTGTGTGTGTTGTAGCTGAGCGGTAAAACCGTTTTACCTGTTATGGAGGCTATCAAAGCAGGGAAACGACTGTCACGGGGTTTGTTCTTACAATTTCGTCATCTCGCCTCCCCTCCGGTCGCTTTGGGCGCCCAAAAGATGCACAAAAGGCATCCAGCGAAGTCGCTGAATGCCCTTGTGATGGCGATCTCGCGCCAGCCGCCCAAGAGTCGGTTGGGACGACTCCCGGACGCAAACTGGCTGCTCCCTTACGGAACTGTGACCATGACCTCGTTGGAGCAGTCGCCCGAATCCGTCTCGCACACCTGGTAGGTGATTGTTCCGGTATGGGTGCCGACGTTGTTCGTGGCGCTCCCATCGTCTGCGGTGGTAAATTTATTCACACCATTCCGCAGGACATTGACCTCGCCGCCGTCAGCCGGACTCCACACTAGGTTAACACGCGAGTTGCCATTCCTCTGTTCGACGGTCGCCGTGAGCGTGATCCCACCACCGCTGCCGCCGCAGGTGTCAAACTTGAAGCTACCGATGCGGGTGCGCCAGTTGAAACTGGAAGTCGTGGAATAGTACTCCTGAGTGTACCAGAAAGTGCAGTCGTCTACCGGATCGACCGTCATGTCACTGTAATCGCCCCAGCGGCTGACCGTGTCGGTTTGGCTGCCAGTGCCATCAAAGAGATGGGCTTCAGCAGTCAGAGTGTTCAGTGGATCAGTCGCCAGGCGAGAGGCGTAACGGATCTGAGGATGAATGGTCGCGTCCGAGGCGCTAAAGCCAAGCGCCAGATTCCCCGCCTGATCCATCGCGACACTGCCCATCCAGCGCCAGGTCGTGTCCGGCTGATACGTGCTCTCCTGCTTTACAGTGAGAGGTCCGTTGGTGGGGTTTTTCAACTCGACCCAGCGGATGCCCGCGACGTTATTCGAACTCACCGTATAATTCACAACGAGAGATTCGTCCGGCGCCGACGGCGTGCCAAAATTCCGATAGGCCAGCCGGAACATTAAGCGGTCGGCCAGGTTGCCGAGCCTATCAGGCACGCCCAGCTGCGGCACGCCGAGCAATAGGAACGTGAAGGGCGCGGCAGCTGGAGAGGCAAACAGAGTGAAGGTTGGCCCCGTGCCAAAAGGCACGCCGACGCTGTAATGCCAGGTCCGGTAGGTATTGAGATTGTTGCCGGTGCTGTCTGGGAACTCGACGAACGAGTTTGGCGCGCCGGCAGGCGGCAATATTTTGCCGTCGAAGTCTGCGGGCATTACCGGGTCCTCGTTATTGGCCGGGGCACCGATGAGGCCCGGGCTGATAACGGTAGCCGGGTTACCCGCCAGCATATTCGTGCGGTCGAAGGCGAACGGCTCCGTGCCGAGGTAAGCCGTGCCTGTCGAATTGAATACGTTCATTGCCATATAGTAAGCATCGGGCCAGGAGCCTAGCTTTGGATAATCGTAAAAGTTATTCCCGAAGGGGATGAGATTAAACTGATAGCGATTCCATGTGCCTGTGGCGTCGCTCGAGGTGGAAACCGCGACGCACTCCTGATCTGGGGCAGGACCAGCGACCGCGAATTGGCTAATGACCCAGCGGTCCGCCAGCTTGTCATAGAGCGCGATCGGGTCGCCTGAGCCGCTAGTTTCGCAGACGCCGCCAAAGCCCGCCCAGACTGACCGAATGCTCGCTGGTCCCAAGACCGAATCGCCGGTCGTCTTGTCAAAGACCTGGTAACCTTCGTTGACAATCTGAAGGTATTGGGTCGCCCCCACCGCGCCGTTGGTATCAGGCGGTGCGCAGTTGCAAACGACGCCCGGGAAAGGGATGCCGTCAAAGTTGAGACCGGGGACGGGAATGGCACTGGCCAGCAGCCTCTTCACGAATCCGTCCTGGACGACCGGGTCAGGTCTGCTTCCACTTGCGCGAATGATGCCAATCGGCGGATTTTCGTTCGCCTCGTGTTCCCTTTTCAAAGGTAGAAGATTCCATGTCGCCATCTCGCGCAGCGGCGCTGAAACGTCATTCTGAGAGGAGTGAACGACAACCCATTTGGGTTGCCACTGCTGTGCGGTCTGCAGGCCCGGTTTTCCTGCTTGAGCGGATGCCTCTGGATAGAGACCAAAGGCAATTACCGCCAGGAAAATACCGAGCGAGCTGAGTGCGATTCCAAGTATGAGACGCATCCCAAAGTAGGCGTCCCGTGAAGCCGATCGTTTTTGCATAATATTTGTGTGGTTGTTTGTGAGTTGGACAGTAGGTAAAGACAATTTACCCAATGTGAAGCGTATCGAGCGGAACCCAGAACCGTCACGGTTTTTGTTCTTACGATTTTGTCATGCCGTCCTCCCCGCAGCCCGTTCCGCCCGAATTGGGAATGGTGTTGGGAAA
>DATBDG010000063.1:0-9277 GCA_036270055.1 Chthoniobacterales bacterium | reverse complement strand
ACGAATCTGCAGCCCGAAACCAACCGCGCCGAAGAGTCGAAGCGCGGTCCGGGATTGCGCGAACAAAAAGAACAGAAACGCGCCGAAGCCGAGATCCGAAAAGCCGAAGCGAAGGCGAAACGCGAACGCGAGCAGCGCGTGCATGAACTCGAAATGCAGATCGCCACCCTCGAAGGTCGGCAAAAGGAACTGGCCGCCGAGTTGGAAGATCCGGTGGTCTACGAGCCGGGCGGGCGCGCGGTGGCGATCAATCGCGAGCTCTCCGCTGTCTCGGATGAACTCGAGCGCCTGACCGCCGAGTGGGAAGCCGGGACCGCGGAGTTGGCGCCCGGGTAGCGCATTCTGCATTCGGCGTGCTGGTCACGTTGTTCCGATCTGCGGGAATCTATCGCCGGGCGGAAGGTGAAGAAAAAAAGTTCGCGACGGTCGAACACCTTCGCCAGCACACTTGGACGTGTGCGCTACCCGGGCCGGTTGCCTCTCCGCACGCTGCTCGAAATCATCGCAGCAACTCTTCCGGAAATCGCGCCTCCCGTTCCCGGGCGAGAATTCGTTGTTCGCGCCGCCGCAAGACCCGGCCCGGGTGCGCCGGGTTCCATCGCTTCGGATTTGGCAACACCGCCGCCAGCAGTGCCGATTGCGTCCGGGTGAGCCCGCGCGCGTTGACTTTGAAATAATGCCGCGAGGCTGCTTCCACGCCGTAGATTCCGCGCCCCATCTCGATCACGTTCGCGTAAAGCTCGAGGATCCGCCGCTTCGGCAGCAGCATCTCCATCCAGATCGTGTAATACGACTCCAGCCCTTTTCGGACCCAGGAACGCCCCTGCCAGAGAAAGATCGACCGCGCGCACTGGTTCGTGATCGTCGATGCCCCGCGGACCGGCTTTCCTGTCCGGTCGGCTTTCTCCACTGCGAGGTCGATCTCTTTCCAGTCGAACCCATCGTGCTGGAAAAACCGTTGATCCTCCGAGATCCAGAGGTGCTTCAGGAACATCTCCGGCATCTGCTCGAGATCGATCCACTGATAGCGGAGCGGGGGACGCGCTTGGCGCGAAAACACTGAGCGCGCCTGATCGAGCAGCATCGGCAATGTCCGCGGCGGATGCACGAACCGCACCGTCGCCACCTGCAGGCCGGGAATCATGAGAAGCACGGCCAGCAGAATCAGCAGCCTCTTCCCGCGACCGATCGGACGACGATTTGTCGCACTCTCTACTCTTGCCATGTGACGCGCTTGGTAAGCGCGTTGGGCGGCGCTGGCAACGATCTTCCCCTGTTTCAGCTTTGGCGCGGGCCGGGCAGGAGAAACCAGTGAGCTGGATCAGCCGGGCAACGGGAACCGCCGCGTCAATTGCAGAACCTGCTGCCGCACATTGCCGATCGCGCGTTCGTCCTCGCGATTGGCGAGTGCTTCGGCGAGGAGATCGGCGATTTCGAGCATTTCTTCTTCCTTCATCCCGCGGGTCGTGACCGCAGGCGTCCCGAGCCGGATCCCGCCCGGCTTAAAGATCGGGTAGGTATCGAATGGAATGGCGTTCTTGTTCACCGTGATTCCGGCCCGATCGAGCACGTTTTGCGCATCCTTGCCGTTCACTTCTTTCGGCCGCAGATCGACCAGCATGAGGTGATTATCAGTGCCGCCGGAGACGATGCGGAAGCCATGCTTGGCCACCCCGGCGGCGAGCGCCTTCGCGTTCAAAACCACCTGGCGCTGATACTCGCGAAAGGCCGGTTGCAGCGCTTCGTGGAAACAGACCGCCTTGGCCGCGATCACGTGCATGAGCGGTCCGCCCTGCACTCCCGGGAAAACGGAAGAGTCGACCGCCTTGGCAAATTTTTCCTGGCAAAGCACGATCCCGCCGCGCGGCCCGCGCAGACTCTTGTGCGTGGTGGTGGTGACGAAATGCGCATGCGGGACCGGACTCGGATGCTCGCCCCCCGCGACCAATCCGGCGATGTGCGCCATGTCGATAAAAAGCAGCGCGTCGACTGAATCGGCGATCTGCCGGAGGCGCGGAAAATCGATGAAGCGCGGATAAGCGGAGGCGCCGGCGGTGATGAGTTGCGGACGCACTTCTTCGGCCTGTTTGGCGAGCGCGTCGTAATCGATCTGCTCGGTCTCCTGGCTCACGCCGTATTGCGTCACCTCGTAGAGTTTGCCGGAAAAGTTCGCCGGGTGTCCGTGGGTGAGATGGCCGCCGTGGGCCAGGTTCATCGTCAGGATGCGGTCGCCGGGTTTGAGAACGGAAAAGTAGACCGCCATGTTGGCCTGAGCGCCGCTATGGGGCTGCACGTTGGCGTGCTCAGCTCCGAAGATCTTCAAGGCGCGGTCGATCGCCAGTTGCTCGACGACGTCGACATTCTCACAACCGCCATACCAGCGTTTCCCGGGGTAACCTTCGGCGTACTTATTCGTCAGGCAGGAGCCCTGCGCTTCCATCACCGCCCGGCTCGTGAAATTTTCCGAGGCAATCAGTTCGATGTTCTCGCGCTGCCGTTTTTCCTCCTCGGCGACAGCGTGAAACACTTCCGGATCGATTTTGTGCAGAGCGTTGCCTGACGAGCCCCCGTAGAGGCCGCTGCTGCTTTCGGATTCAATGTGATGAGGCATATTTCCCATGGTGGATCGCGCGTCTGCGCTCCCGCCGGCGTGGCGGGGAAGCGCCATCTCGGTTTCTTCGACAAAAGCCAGGACGCTCGGCAGCGCGTTTTCGATGCTCTCGGCGCATTCCTCATAAACGTCGCGTCCCATCCCGATCGGGTCGGACAGATCGCGCCAGAGGGTCGAGCCCGGTTCTTCAAACTCACGGAGCAAGAACGTTTTCTCCGCGCTCTCCGGGAAGAGGAGGTGGATTGTCTCGAGATGCGAGCCGGTCATGGCGAAAATGTATGTCGCGCGGTCGACCAGGGTTGCAGTCAGCGGCTGACTGCGAAAACCCGAGATATCGACTCCGCGTCGCCGGCAGACTTCAATCGCATGCACACTCGGAGGCTGGCCCCGGACGGCGTGGACCCCGGCGGCATCGGCTTCGATGTCCTTGCGATTGCCGAGCAGACGGCGGAAAAGTCCCAGTGCCATGGGACTGCGGCAAATGTTTCCCGTACAGACAAAAAGGACGTTTTTCACGATGCAAGAACCGGCCGCGACGACCTGCGCCCAACGTAAAATCAATCGCTCTCAAGTCAACGGAACCTGTCGGCCGGCCGCTCTTGAAATGATCGTGCGCCGCTTTCGCCTAACAATCCCAATCCGATGAGGTCGCGTTGGAAATCATGGCGCCACCGCCTCGAGTGGCGTGGGGTGCGGCTGCTCGCTTTTCTCATCCCACGATTGTCGCGTTCCGTCGCCGTGAAATTTGCCCAAATCGCCGGCGCACTCGCTGCCTGCTTCGATTTCCACGGCCGGCGGGTCGCGCTCGGGAATCTGGAGGCCACCTTTGGCGATCGTTTCTCGCCGGCCGAGCGGGCGCGGATCACGCGCCAATCCTACCAGCAGTTCGCCAGCACGATGATCGATCTGTTTTGGAACCCGCGGATCAACGCCCAAAACTGGCGCGAGTTTATCGAGTTCCAAGGCTGGGATGAATTTGCCCGCACTGTCGGGCCGACGGGGCCCTGCATCATCGCCGCCTGTCACTACGGGAATTTCGAATGGTTTAGTCTCGCCGCAGCCTACCAGGGTTTGGTCGCGACGATTGTCTCGCAGGAATTCAAAAATCCGCTGCTCGACCCCATCTTCAACCAGTTGCGCGAACAATCCGGCCATCACTTTGTTCAGCGCGAAGGCGCGATCGTGAAGCTCTACAAAACGCTCCGGCGCGGTGGGACGGCCGCCATCCTGGTCGATCTCACCCTTCATCCGCGGCAGCCGAGCGTGGCGATCGATGTCCTCGGGATGAAGATGTCGGTCACCTTCGCGCACGTCTGGCTCCATCGTCGCACCGGGCTCCCGATCGTCCCGGTCCATCAGGAACCGCTCCCCGGCGGGCGCTGCCGCGTCGTTTTCCACCCAAAACTTGAGATTCCGGCTGGCGCAACCGATCAGGCGATCGCGCAACTGTGCTGGGACCAGTTCGAGCCGGTCGTTAGGCGAGATCCTGCGCCGTGGCTCTGGATGTACAAATACTGGCGATTCCGCCCGACGGACGCGACCCGGCCCTACCCCTATTATGCCCATCCCGTGCGTCGTTTCGACAAGCTGCTGGCGCAGCCATCGGTCCGCTAAGCCGGTAACAGAACGGTTACGAAATGCGGCTTGAGCCCGCACGCCCGGGTCGGACGCTTCTCTTGTTCTTCAACTCAAAACAAGAAAGGAAACATCATGGAAGCAGTTAAGTTTGATGTCTCGCGGAATGTTTTCCGCAATTCGTTAGGCCGGCCCGGTCTCCTCGTCGGTCTCTTCTGCGCGATCCTCCTCCTCGCGAGCGACGCGCTGGCCGGTTACGCGGCGACCAATCTCGTCTCGGACATTCCGGGCGTCGCCAAACGGACCGATTCAAACCTGGTTAATCCCTGGGGAATCGCGGTCGGAAGCAGCGGCACCATCTGGGTGGCAAACAACGGCACCGGCACGTCGACGCTCTACGATTTCCACGGCGTTCCGCAATCGCTCGTGGTCAACATTCCGGCCTCCGCCAGCAACAGCGAAGGCGCAAACCCGACCGGGATCGTGTTCAATTCCGGCCCGGGCTTCGTCGTCTCGAACGGAACTACTTCGGGGCCGAGCGTCTTCATCTTTGTCGGCGAAGACGGGAGCATCTCGGGGTGGAGTCCGACGGTCGACCTGACCAATGCCATCATCGCGGTCGATGACGGCGAGGAAGGCTCGGTCTACAAAGGCGCGGCGCTCGGTGAGTCGTCGAGCGGGCTGCGCCTCTTCGTGACCAACTTCAGCGCGGGAGAAGTGAGCGTTTACGACGATACGTTTGCCGAGATCGAAGACGACGACGCCTTCGTCGATCCGGATATTCCGGCGACCTTTTCGCCCTTCGGGATCGAGAACATCAACGGCCTCATCTACGTGACTTATGCAAAACGGGACCGGGAAGGGGAAGACGATGTGCCCGGTCCGGGCCATGGCTACGTCAGCGTTTTTGATACGGACGGCAACTTCATCAAACGCCTCATCTCGCGCGGGCGACTCAATTCGCCGTGGGGCTTGACCCTCGCGCCGAACAACTTCGGCAACATGAGCGGCGCGCTGCTGGTGGGGAATTTCGGCGACGGCCTCATCCACGGCTACGACATCAATACCGGTGCGCTGCTCGGGACGATGACGAAACCGGACGGCAACCCGCTCGTGCTCGATGAGCTCTGGGCGCTGCACACGCTGGGGGCGACGAGTGTCTACTTCACCGCCGGGATCGTGGAAGAAGAGCACGGCCTCTTTGGCGTGATCAAGCAGACCCGTTAGGCATTAGGCAATCTCTCCGCGCTTCGCAGTGGCGTTGTGGACGCTTCGGTCGGCGAAGCGCGGGAGAAAGCCAGCCGTCCTCGCGCGCGATCCCCACCCGCCGTCCGGCGAACGGCGTCTGCCGGTTGACAATGAGCCCGCCATACGCTTTCCAGTTGGAAATCTATGCGCCTCATCTACCGCCTTCTTTTCCTCCTCCCGCTCGCCGCCGTCGCCTTCCTCACGAGTTGCACGACGATGGCGCCGCCGCCAAGCCGCGAGTATCATGTCACCGCGCACAAGCCGCATGATCCCTCCAAGGTGCGGGTCGATCTTTCCCTTTCAAAACAGAACGTCTACGTCATGGAAGGCGACCGTTGCCTGATGGCGGCCGCTGTCTCGATCGGCTTGCCTAACAAACCGACGCCGAAGGGACATTTCACGATCTACAACAAGATCGAGCACAAACGCTCCGGTTCCTACGGCTATCGGGTGCAGGGCGATCGGGTCGTTCCGGCCGAGGCTGGCTCGAATATCTCCGGGAGATACGTCGGCTACCCGATGGGTTACTGGTGTGAGTTCGCGCCCGCCTACGGTTTCCACCAGGGCTTTGTCCATCCCTACCCGCGCACGCATGGTTGCGTGCGGTTGAAAGGGGAGGCCGCGCCCAAGTTCTTCGCTCTCGTGCGCAACGGGACGCCGGTTCATATCGCCGACACCATGCCGGAGGACGCGACCATTGGGCCGACCGTGCGACGAGTCGACGATTCGAAAACGCCCGACCCCGATCCACGCCTCATGATTACCTCGGCCGGCTTCCAGGAGCCGGAGGGCCCGCTGCTCGTGGAATAGCACACAGACACTTCTCGCAGAGCGAGACATCCACAATCAGTTGCGACGGCGGGCCACGGCGGCGAAAGTAACCGGGTGAGCGCCAATCTCATTTCCAGCGGCACTACCGCGCGCACCAAGGTTAATCTCCGTACTCCGGAGGTTATGACCGCGGTCCAGGAACAGGTCGAATCCCACTACCGCAGCGACATCGTCGACCAGGTGCGGCGCAACGGCGGCATTATCTCGGTCGGGGGCGTAACCGTGCGCCTGGCGAAGCAATTCGGCTTTTGCTACGGGGTCGAGCGCGCGATCGATCTCGCCTACGCTGCGCGCAAGGTTTTCAAGGACCGGCGTCTCTTCATCGTCGGTGAGATCATTCACAACCCGGAGGTCAACGAGCAGATCTCGTCGTTAGGCATCAAAAACCTCACCGGGCACAACAAGCAGGCTGACATCTCGGAGTTGCAGCCCGACGACGTCGTGATCCTGCCGGCCTTCGGGACCGAGCTTTCCATTCTCCAGCAGATCAAGGATCGCGGCTGCCAGATCGTCGACACGACCTGCGGCGACGTCATGAGTGTCTGGAAACGGGTCCGCAAATATGCCAGCGAATCGGCCACCTCCATCATCCACGGCAAGGCCGAACACGAAGAAACCAAGGCAACCAGCTCGCGCGCGCTCGGTGATGGCAAGGGCCATTACCTTGTCGTCCTCACCCTCGCCGATACGGATTACGTTTGCGATTACATCCGGCATGGCGGCGACAAAGAGGCTTTCCTCGCGAAGTTCAAGGGCGCCTACTCGCCCGGATTCGATCCCGACGTCCACCTGCGGACGATCGGGGTGGCGAACCAAACCACCATGCTGCGCGGCGAAACGGAGGAAGTGCAGCGCCGCATTCAGAAGGCGGTCGCGGATCGCGACGGCGCCGAGTTGGCGACGAAAAATTTCCGCTTCTTCGACACCATCTGCGGTGCGACCCAGGAGCGGCAGGACGCCTTGCGCGAGCTGCTGACGGCGAAAATGGAACTGCTTCTCGTCGTCGGCGGCTATAACAGCTCGAACACGTCGCACCTCGCCGAAATGGGCGAAGAAAAGCTGCCGACTTACTTCGTTCTCAACGCTAGCCGCCTCCTCTCCGACAAGGAAATCCTGCACTACAACCTGCACGAAAAGCGTGAAGTGGTGGCCCACGATTGGTTGCCGGAAAGTCCGGTCGTGGTGGGCATCACGGCCGGCGCCTCCTGCCCGAACAATCTCATCGAGGAAACGCTCATCCGGCTTTTCCACCTGCGCGGGATCGGGATCGACGAGCTCAAAGCCGCCGCTGCCTAACGAGTGCTGCAGTGTCCGCGACCGAAACCCGCGCCCCTTTCATCCGGCCGGTTCGTCTCGAGGATGCGGCGGAAATCGCGGAACTTTCCGGCCAGCTCGGATATCCGGTCAGCGCCGGCGAGATGTCCTCTCGCTTGAGCCGGGCGCTGGGTGATCCCGATTATGTCATCGCGGTGGCGGAGGGGGCGGACGGTTCGTTACTCGGGTGGATCGGGGCGGAATACCGCTTCCTGCTCGAGCTGGGAGAGGAGATCGAGATCGTCGGCCTGGTCGTCAGGCAGGGAGCGCGGCGCCTCGGGGTGGGGAAGGCTCTGCTCGCCGCGGCCGAAGAGTGGGCGCGAGGTCGTGGTCTGGAGTCCATCCGGGTTCGCTCGAACGTGACCCGGCCGGAATCCCATCCTTTCTATGAGCGAATGGGTTATGCGCGCGTCAAGACCCAGCATTGCTACCGCAAGCCGCTCGGCCTGCCTAACGAAGCAGCCTAGCGGGACGCGTCACACAGGCGTCGCGTCTGCTTCGTCGCGCGGGCTTCCAGCCCGCAGGATGGCGACGGCAGGCGAGACGCCTGCCGGACGGGACAGCCGGGACGGCTGTATTACGAGATGCGAAGCGATCGGGGCCTAACGAAAAGAGCAGGAGCAAAGGCCGGCAGGCTGAAGCGCGCGAATCCCTCTCGAGACGCGAATTCCTTTTGTCATGCGCGCAATCTGGAAAGGCAGTATCAGCTTCGGTTTGGTTAACATTCCAATCGCTCTTTATCCGGCGACGCGGCGCGAGGACCTCAAATTTCGGCTCCTGCGGGGGAGCGACTTGAGCCCAGTGAACTACAAACGCGTCGCGGAGAAGGACGGCAAGGAAGTGCCGTGGGAGCAGATCGTGAAAGGCTACGAGTACGAAAAAGGGAAGTTCGTCGTCCTGAGCGAAAAGGATTTCCAGCGCGTGGACCTTGAGGCTACCCAGACCGTCGACATCAAGGACTTCGTCAACGTGGACGAGATCGATCCGATGTATTTCTACAAGCCGTATTACCTCGAGCCGCAAAAGGGCGGCGACAAAGCCTACGTCCTCCTCCGGGAAACACTGGAGAAAACAAACAAGGTCGGGATTGCCAAAGTCGTGATCAAAACGCGCCAATACCTCGCCGGAGTCAAGCCCCTCAAGCACGCTCTCGTTCTCGAGCTGATGCACTTCGCCGAGGAGCTGGCGGATGCGGAAAAGCTGAACGTGCCGAAGAAATCCTCCGAGCCGGGGAAGCGCGAGCTGGATATGGCGAAGGCGCTGGTTGAGAGCATGAGCGCGAAATGGGATCCGACGAAGTACAAGGATGATTACCGCGACGCCCTCCTCGAGGTGATTGAGGAGAAAGTGGAGTCGGGCGGGGAAGAAATCGAAGAAAAGCCAAAGCCGAAAAAACCGTCATCCAAGGTGATCGATCTTGTCGCCGTCCTGCAGGAGAGCCTGAAGCAATCGGAGGGCGGTAAAAAGAAAAAGCGCGCCGGCAAGAGCACGAAAAAAGCGGCATGACGCGCGCTTCCCCGCCTCCAGGCGCGACTTCACCGTCCGGTCCCCGGTTCATGTTTGTCGGTTCAAAGTCGGTCCTTGATTCAAACGAACGTTTGAATTATCTTGCGGCTGTCATGGCGGAAGAAATCCATGCCACCAAGGTCGCGATCCTGAACGCGACCGAACGCCTCGTCGCGGCCCACGGTTTCGGCG
>DATBDG010000062.1:0-9507 GCA_036270055.1 Chthoniobacterales bacterium | reverse complement strand
GCGCGTCAACTGCCAGATCCTCGAATCGAAACCCGACTCTTCTTCCGAATCGATTTACGGCAAAGTGCGAAGCTGGATCGATCCCGCACGTCTCGTCCCGCTCCGGATCGAGAAGTATGCGCCGTCAGGTGAATTGATCCGCCGGATCGAGACCACGCGCGTCGCGCGCGACGACCGGCATAACTCCATCCCCGCTGGACTGACTGTCCGCGGACCGCGGCAGAACAGCGTGACCGAATTCAACGGTGCGAGCATCAAGCACGACGTGAATTTTTCCGACGCTGACTTCAGACTGGAGTCGGTCTCTCACTGAGCGGATTCGAGCAGGTCGCAGGCGGCCCGCAGTGAGCGGCCCGGGCCCGAGAGAATGACACTTGTCGGGCTTGTGAATAACTGTTAATAAGTTGCCGACTCAGTGGGAATGCGACTTCATCCTGCCGTCCTCGCCGCCGCCGCCGCCCTGTCGTTAGGCGCCTGCAGCACGTCGCGCCATCTCCCGGCTTACGAGCCGCCGATCGCCCGGACCAATTTCCAACAGGTCCGGACCACCGCCTACACCGACACCGAGGCGGATCACCAGCAATACGGGAATCGCAGCGCGCTCGGCGGAATTCTGCGCGCCGCGCCGGTGCCTTCCGTTCCGCGTGCCATCCCCATCGGGCAAGCGGTCGAGCGCGAGGGTTATCGGCCGATCGCCTACGTTTCTCGCCCACAACCTTTTACCGGTAACCGGATTCCCGACCCGAGCTATGGGAGCGCGGCGGCCGACTGGGCGCGCTGGCCGGCCGGCACGATTTTTCGTGTTCTTTCCACCGGTCAACTCTATCGGGTGGAGGATTACGGCTGGGCGCTCTCGGGGCGGAATACGATCGACCTCTACATGGCGACGCCCCACGAGATGAATAACTGGGGGGTGCGCCAGGAATTCATTCAGATTGTGCAATGGGGCGACCCGCAGGAGAGCCTGCGCCGCCTCGCGCGCCACACCAAGTATCGCCATATCAAGCGCATGGTCCTGGAGTTGGAAGGCAAGGATCGCGCCGCCGCCCACCTCGACTAATGTGCGAGGGGCCTTTGCGCCCCGATCCCCTGGGCGGCACACGCGACATTGCCCGAGCCCGGAACCAGGCGACTCAGCTTTTCTCTTCCGCCCCGGCGGCGACCGTTGTCGTTAGGCGAGCGATCGCTTCCTTCAGCCGATCCCAATCGACCGGCTTGGTCAGATGCTCGGCGAAACCGGCCGCCCGGCTGGCCGCCAGATCTTCATCGGTCCCGAACCCGCTGAGCGCGATCCCGCGCAGCCCATAGCTCTGGCTCAGGTGCCGCATCAATGCGAGCCCGCTCCCATCGGGCAGGCCGAGGTCGCTGATCACGAGATCGAAGCTTTTCTCTGCTGCAAGCGCGCGCGCCTCGCTCACCCGATCGGCGAGCTCGACATGATAGCCGGCCTTCGTCAGGATGCGGCACAGGACGCGCGCGGTGTCGGAATGATCTTCGATCAGCAGAATTGCCGCGCCCCTGGTCTCCACCATTTCGCCTCCGAGGTAGATCGGCGGCCCGTCGAGGAGCGAAGTCTCGATTGCGTTCAGGGTGATCGTAAAGGTCGAGCCCTGGCCGCCTCCCGGACTCGCGGCCGTGATCGTGCCGCGATGGAGATCGATCACCCGCTTGCAAATGGCGAGCCCAAGCCCAAGGCCGCCAAACCGGCTCGTGACATCGCGTCCGCCCTGCTCGAAGGCTTCGAAAATTCGCGGAAGCAGTTCGGGCTCGATGCCGACGCCATTGTCCCGCACCATGATCTCGATGCAGGCCGGAGTAATGTTGCGGGTGGAAATTTCGATCCGACCGCCGGGTGGGGTGAACTTGACCGCGTTCTTGATCAGATTCCAAAAGACCTGCTGGAGCCGGGCGGAGTCGCCCCAGGTGTGAAAATGTCTGGCGGCAAAGCGCCTGACGACATCGAGCTGACGCCCGGCGGCGTCGCCTTCGGCGATCTTGAGCGCGTGCTCGATGAGGGCATGAAGATCGGCGGCGTCGCTGTGCAGCTCGAGCTTGCCGTGCGCGATGCGGGTGAGGTCGAGGAGGTCGTCGATCAGTAGCGCCTCGAGCTCGATGTTGCGCTGCAGCATTTCGAGATCGCGCTGCAACTCATCGCTCAGCGTCGGATCGCGCCGCAGCACGGCAATGGTCATGAGCACGGGCGTGAGCGGGGTGCGCAGCTCGTGGGAAAGCATGGCCAGAAATTGGTCCTTGGCCCGGTTCGCATCCTCCGCCGCCTGCTTGGCGCGTTGCAGCTCCAGCTCGCCCTGCTTTTGCGCGGTGATCTCCAGGACCGTGCCGATAAAACGGGCCGCCATGCCGGTGAGATCGAAAATCACCAGCCCTTTCACCGCCACCCAGCGTTCCTTGCCGTCCTCGATCCCGATGGTGCGATATTCGGCATCGAAATGCCCGTCGCTCCCCGGCCGCAGAGCGCTCGCGACCAGTTCATCGACCCGGGCGCGATCATCCGGATGCAGCCCGCGCAGGAAGGTGTCGTAATTCACTTCCGCTTCCGGCGAGAGTCCGAAAAGTCGCTTGCAGCGGTCCGACCAGCGCAGGTCGCCCGTCTGCGGATAAAAGTCGAAGGTCCCCGCGTCGACCGCCTCGATCGCGAGGCGCAATCGGTCCTCGCTTTCCTGCAGGAGACGCTCGCTCTCGCGCATCCGTTTTTCCTGCCGCTTCCGTTCCGTGATGTCGGTGCGGAAAATAACCAGACCATCGGCTGCCGGATAGACGCGGGTCTCGAGCCAGCGCCCCCATTCTTGGTGGAAATGCTCAAAATGATCCGGCTGCCCTTGGGCCAGCGCGCGCAGACAGCGCTGATGAAATTCGCCCCCGACGAGCTGCGGAAAGACATCCCAGATTTTGCGCCCGATGAGCTCTTCGCGGGCCATCCCGGAATGTTCCGCCACGCGGTCGTTGAGGTAGATATAGCGCCACTCGGAATCGAGCGCGGAAAAAGCGTCGCTGATACTGCTCAGAACCATGTCGCGCTGGGCGAGGAGATCGCGCACCTCGCGCTGCCGCCGGCGGGCGCGGAGGGCCACGCGTACCGTGCTCAGGAGGGTGACGACGCGAAACGGCCGCTCGAGCAAAGTAACGTTTGCGCTCGGGCCGAAAATCTCGAGAGCGCGCAGGCTGATCTCATCGCTCCCTCCGCTACTCGTTAGGATGATAAGCGGGATGTCCGACCAGGCCGGTTGCCGGGCGAGAGCGTCGAGCAGGATCGGCAATTCCGAAGTAACGAGCGCTTCCTGCGCGATCAGGAGCGCGTCGGTCGCTTCGCCGCAGCGTGCGGCCAGCTCCTGCAGATCGGCGCAAGCTTTGGCCCTGATCTCCGCCTGGCCAAGCGTGGCCACCGCCAGGCCGCTATCCTTGCCCGTCGGCGCGAGAACTAGGACGGCGCCCTCGAAATCATCGTCGCTTTTCATCTCCACGACGCCGCGCGGCCGGCGGCGGTTTCACCTTTAAGAGCTCCGGTGTTCCGCTCAGCACCCCGCGGAAATTTTCCAGGGGCGCGCCGACGGTGAGGCCGGTATCGGCGATCCGGAGTTCGCGTATGGTTCCCTCGTGGCTGCCGGTCCGTTTCTTGACTACCGCGAGGGCCTTGTGGACCGCGCCTTGCGCCTCGAAATAGCGCAAAGTCACGACGGTGTCGGCGAGATAAGTCACATCCACCGGCGTCTGCATGTAACCGATCAGGCCGTGCTGGGCGAGGATGAGGATCGTGACTACCCCCTGCTGGTTGAGATAGGTCAGGAGCTCGTGCAACTGCAGACTGAGCGCGCGGTCGTCGCTCATCGATTGCAGGTAACCATTCAAGCTGTCGATCAGGATGAGCCGCGTATTCTCTCCCTCGACCGCATGGCGGACGAGCGAATTGAGCTGGCCCGGCGAAAGCTCGGCCGGGTCGATCTGGGTCGTCGCGATCAATTTCTCATCGACTAATTTCGTCAGGCCCATCTTCAACCCTTCGGCCCGGGCGCGCATCGTGCCCAGGCTCTCGTCGAAGCTGTAGATCTGGCTGCGCTCGCCACGGGCTGCGGCCGCGAGCGCGAAGTGCAGAGCGAGGGTCGATTTCCCGCAACCGGGCGGGCCGATGAAAAGGCTGCTCGTGCCGCGGGTCAGGCCGCCTCCGAGGAGGGCATCGATTCCGTTGACTCCGCTCGAAACATTTTCGTTAGGGAAACTGCGGTGATGCTCGGCCGCTACCAGCCGCGGGTAGAGGACGAGCCCGCCCGTCTCGATGATGAAATCGTGAAAGCCGCCGCGATAAGTGGTTCCGCGAATTTTCTTCACCACGAAGCGGCGCCGTTCCGCGCCGTAGGCGGGGCAGGTTTGATCGAGCGAGATGACGCCGTGGGCCAGGCTCTCGACCTGGGAATCGCTCTCCGCCGTGCCCACGTCGTCGAGCAGCAGGGTGGTGCAGTTGCGCCCGGCCAGGTATTGCTTGAATGCGAGAATCTGGCGGCGATAGCGCAAGGACGATTGCGAGAGGAGCCGCAGCTCCGAGAGCGAATCGAAAGCAAGCCGGGTCGGCTGCACCCGATCGAATGCGTCGAGCAGCAACTTCGTCGTCTCGCTCAACTCCACTTCCGCGGTGTGGAAAAGCGTGTTTTGCGAATCGGCGCTGAGTTGTTCGTCGATGGCGGCGAGCTCGACGATTTCCAAACCATCGAGCGACCAGCCGTGGGAACGCGCCACCTCGTCGATCTCGTCGCGGGTCTCGGAGAGGCTGATGTAGAGCACCCTCTCGCCGGCGCGCGCGCCCGCCAGCAGGAACTGAAGGGCGAGCGTCGTCTTGCCGGAACCGGGGGCGCCTTGCACCAGATAAAGACGCCGCGGGGGAAAGCCGCCACGCAGAATGTCGTCCAGCCCCGCGATCCCGGTTTTTACCTTGCTTCCTTCCGTCCTGTTCATGCGCGCTTCGGACCCTAACGAGGTTTTGGAAAAACGCGAGCAAGATAAGCTTCGAACGTGAAAAGTGCCGACGGCTCTGCGGAAGACGGATTGCTCCCGCGCCTGAAAGCTCCATCTTTGCCAGCAGGATGCGAGGGCTGGAGATCAACTTGGTGGTGCCGGATCTCTGGCAGCAGGAGGCGGTGCGCGCCTTGCAGAATGGCAACGACGTTGTCGTCCATGCCCCGACCGGCGCGGGCAAGACTTACATTTTCGAGCTGCTCTATCCCTCGCTCAAAGGCCAGGCCGTTTTCACCGTCCCGACCCGCGCCCTCGCCAATGACAAGCTGGCGGAATGGCGCGCCCGCGGCTGGGACGTGGGCATCGCAACCGGCGACGTGGCCCTGAACGTCGACGCCAAAGTCGTTGTCGCCACGCTCGAGACCCAGCGCTCGCGTTTTCTCCGGCGCGACGGGCCGCGCCTTCTCGTGGTCGACGAATATCAGCTCATCGCCGATCCGGTACGCGGAGTGCACTACGAACTAGCGCTGGCGCTCGCCCCGCCCGAGACGCAACTGCTTTTGCTCAGCGGGAGCGTGAACAATCCGCAGGATGTGGTCGAATGGCTGCGCCGGATCGGACGCGGCGCGCTTCTCGTTAGGCACGATCAGCGACCGGTCCCGCAGCACGAGGTCGATCTGCGCAATTTGCCCGAGGTCGGTTTTCTCCAGATTCGGGAATTCTGGCCGCGGATGATCGCGAAGGCGCTCCACGCCGGGCTCGCGCCGATCCTCGTTTTCGCTCCGCGCCGCAACGCGACCGAGGAGATGGCGCAGGCGATCGCGAGCGCGGTGCCGGTGCGCGATCCGCTCCCGCTCTCGCCGCCACAGGAAGCGCTCGCCGGCAAGCGCCTGACGAAGCTCCTGCGCAGCCGGGTCGCTTATCATCACAGCGGGCTCAGCTACGCCGTGCGTGCCGGGCTGATCGAACCGCTCGCCAAGGCGGGTCAGCTCAATGTTGTCGTCGCCACCATGGGGCTGGCGGCCGGGATTAATTTTTCCATGCGTTCGGTCCTCATCACCGACACGCGGTATCTCTCCGGAAACTTCCAGCGCCAGGTGGAGCCCGATGAGTTGCTGCAAATGTTTGGCCGGGCCGGCCGGCGCGGACTCGACGACACGGGCTACATTCTTTTCACGCTCGATCAGCCCCGCCTCAGCTTCGCGCGGCCGCGGCAGTTGAAGCGCGCGATGCAGGTCGACTGGCCGAGCCTGATTAGCGTGATGGCCGCCGCTTCCGCTGGAGCGCGGGGCGGTGATCCCGGCCGGCTGGCGACGTTTCTCGCCACCGGAGTCACCGCTCCCGGCTACAGGGCTGCGGTCGAGCTGAGTCGTTCGCTCTTCAGCACGCAACGCGTCGCGCTCGGAGTCGAGCATTCGCTCGCCACTGGTCCGAAGCCCTGCGGTCTCTGGGTCGATGCGGAGCGGGCCAGATTCGTCCGACGGCCTATCGTCGAGATTCTCAACAGCGTCGGCGAATGGGAGCCGCGCGGCCCCGGCGTCGAAGTCTCGTTAGGCGAAATTCTTCTCCGGGAGAATGAGCGCTGGGTTCCGGCGCTCCGTCAGCCGAAGACGCTCGATCGCTTCCCGCTGGGAAATCTTTGCCGGCTCCAGGCCAAACAAATTTATGGGCGCGAACTGGCGCTCGCCACCGCGGCCGACGGTAAGACTGAGCTCCAAGTGGTGAAGCCGCTGCGCAAAATGTTCCAGAGAAAATTGCTTACCGAAACGGAGCTGCGCCACCAGGTCACCGAGTCGATCGCGGGCTGGAGCGGCGGCGGAGTCGTCGAGCAGTTCGTGCGGCGCGGAAATCTTCTCTCCATCCGGATCGACTTTTCGGCGGTGAAGCTGACGGCCTCTCGCGACTCGTTAGGCAAAGCTCTCCTCAATCCGCCGGAGCGGAAGGCGCTCCCCCTCGCCTGCCGCGGCTGCGACCAGTTGGAACACGATCAAACGGTCGAGATTGTCCCCTCGCCCGCCTACGCCTGGCGCCGCCTCCGTCTCGTCGAGCCCGACGGGTCACCAACCCTGCGGGGCGTCGTTTTTGGTTTTTTCCAGGGCGGCGAAGGACTCGCCATCGCGGCCGCACTCGAGGAGGAGACCTACCCGATCGACGATCTCGTTTTCGACCTCGCCAATATTCGTGCGGGTCCGCGTTTTGCGGGCGATGAGGCTCCGTTGGGGGGCCGTCTCGGCGCCCTTTGCCAGCGGGTTTACGAGCGCGCCGATCATCCTGGTTATCTCGAGATGGGGGTGCCGGTGCATTACGGAGCGGGCGCTTCGGAAGTGATTCGTGAAGTCATCATGAATCCCGGCGGCCGTTATAAGATTGTCTCCGATTCCCTGCGCTACGGCGACATCGAACGCGCCCTTATGGAGTGGCGCAGTCTTTTGCGTCACCTGGTGGCCGCGCCCGACCTCAAATGGGAACGCTGGCGCGCGCTGAAATCGGCTGCCGACGAACTGCTCGAGCGCACTACCTCGCCCGCCTTCTTCGATTTCCCGCCGCTGCTCGCCGCCCAACAGCGCCGCGCCTAAGATGCGGATTCCTGCTCCTCATCGATTCGAGCAGAGCAGGAGCAGAAGCAGGAGAAAGAAGAAGGTGCTAGTTTGCAATCGTCATGCCTAACGAAAAGACGCCAACCGAACTCGGTTACCGCATGCCGGCGGAATGGGAACCGCATGCCGCCACCTGGATCTCGTGGCCGCGGCGGGAAGGGATCAGCTTTCCGGAATCCTACGACCGCGTGCTGCCGACGCTCCGCGCCATGGTCGCAGCTCTCCTCGAATCGGAGCCGCTCAACATCAATGTCTGCAACGGAGCGCACGAAGCCGAAGCGCGCGGCGCGCTGGAAGGATTGCCTAACGAGAGGCTGACGTTTCACCTCATTCCGACGAACGAACCCTGGTGCCGCGATCATGGCCCGATCTTCCTCACCCGGGCGGAGGAACCGCGGCTGGCCGTGGTCGATTGGGGTTTCAACGCCTGGGGTGGCAAATACCCGCCCTTCGATCTCGACGAAGTCGTGCCGACCCGCGTCGCGGAGAAGCTCAATCTCCCGGTCTATTATCCGCGCATGATCCTGGAAGGGGGCTCGATCGAGGTCAACGGCACCGGCGCTTTACTCACGACCGAAAGTTGTTTGCTCAATCCCAACCGCAATCCGCAGTTCAGCCGCGCGCAGATCGAGCAACGGCTTCGGGATTACCTCGGGGTGCGCGAAATCCTCTGGCTGGGCGACGGAATCGAGGGCGACGACACCGATGGACATATCGACGACCTGACGCGCTTCGTTGCCGAACGCACGGTCGTGACGGTGCTGGAGGATGACGTGTCCGACCCGAACCACGGCCCTTTGCAGGCCAATCTCGAACGTCTGCGCAGCCTAACGATCGGCGGAAAACCGCTCGAGATCATGACCCTCCCGATGCCGCGCAAGATCGTGCGGGAAGATCTGCGGCTGCCGGCGAGCTACGCAAATTTTTACATCGCGAACACGAGCATACTCCTGCCGAGCTTCGCCGAACCTAACGACGAGGCAGCCACGGCCGTCCTGCAGCGCGCTTTTCCGACGCGGCGAGTCATTCCGATCGACTGCCGGGAATTAGTCTGGGGCCTGGGCGCCTTTCACTGCCTGACCCAGCAACAGCCAGGCTAGCGCACGCCTGCTAATCCGCCATCGGCGCCGGCTTGTAACCGCTCTGCAAAATCGCATCGTGCAATTCCGGGGCGTGCGTCTGGCGCGCGTCAAAAGTTACCCAGACGCGTTCCGCGGCCGGGTCGGCCTTCACTTCCTTCACGCCCTTGATCCGCATGAGCGGCTCACGCAAAGCCCGCACACATTCGTCGCAATCGTTGCCTTCGGTCGCGATGTCGATCGTTTCCAAAACCGCGTGGTCAGCGGTATCGTGCAGATTGTGCGGGTCGGCTGGATCCATGCAATTCTTTCGCGTCTCGAGCCGAGATCGGGTGCATCGCCGTGCGGCAGACTTCAGGAAGCGATATGGATTTGGGCGAGAAGATTCTCCACCTCACGCGCGCCGAAATCGGTCTTGGCGTAATCGAGCGGGACGGCGCCGTGCAGCCCGCGCTGCGGTTCCTTCAACCAGCGCCGCGCTTCCTCCAGCCCGCCGAAGAGATGCACGGCGTGCCCGAGCAATCGTGCAAAACAAACCACCTTGCCGCTTTCGTCCGTCGTCAGGCGTCCGGTTGCGCGCCGTTGCTCGATCGCCGCGCGAGAAAGACCGAGCCGGAGGCTTAGCTCATCGAGCGAGAGATCAAGCTGTTTGCGGAGCGCCTCGAATTCGCCAAATGCCAGGCCCGCGGCCGCGGCGTTGGTTTGCTTTTCTCGCGCCGGTTTCTTTTTTGCCACGGGCTTCGCCTTCGGCGCCGGTCTCGTCTTCCGGGCCGCAGCCGGTCGCGCCGGAGGAAGTTTCGAGGGCTTGGCTGGCTTTTTTTTGGCCGGAGCTTTCATGAGGAAGTTCTCTTATCCGATTCGCCTACCCG
>DATBDG010000061.1:0-2740 GCA_036270055.1 Chthoniobacterales bacterium | reverse complement strand
GCAACGCCTACAGGAGTGCCGTCCTCGACCTTGCCCGGGCCATGGGCAGCTCCCTCGCGCCCGGCGCCACGCTTCCTTCGCCGGAAGGGACGCTCACTTTTCAAAATATCGATTTCCACTGGCAGGACGAAATCGAGCGCGCCCGGCGCGATCGCGTCGACCTGAAGCTGGCCCGGCTTCTCGTTAGGGCGGCTGGCGAAGACCGGCGCATCGTCGCTGCCGGCTATTATCCTGCGATCGGCGCCTTCGTCGCGGGCGACGCCATTCCGGTCACCGGCATTTATCGCGACAGCGGCGGCTCGCCGCAGGCGACTGACAATACGCTCGCGAACGAAGTGGCGGCTGGCGTCTCCTACAGTTGGCGAGTGATCGACAACGGCAAAGTCGGCGGCGCGGTCGCCGAGCAGCGCGCGGCGCGCGAGGCGAACGAGCTGGAATTGCAAAAGCTCGAGGAGAGCGTTCCGCGCGAGCTGGCCCAGCTCCAAAATACCCTGCAGGCGATCGGCGCGCGCTATCGTTCCCTGGTTGCGGCCGTCGGCGTGGCTGAAAGTAATGTGAGATCGGTCGAAGAAAATCGCGCCCAGGGCCTCGCTTCCATGCTCGATTTTCGGAGCGCGGAAAGCAGTCTTCTCGTCACCCGGCGCGGTCTGCTCAGCGCCATCTACGAACAGAAAGTCGCCCTCGCGGAATGGGATCGAGCGACCGGGCGCTACTTTCAATTTTCCGGCGACACCGGCGAAAAGGTGCATTAGTTCGAGCGGTTGAAGACACGAATTTCGCAGCGTGCGCTCTGGACCCTGGTGATCGTGGCGGCGCTCTTCATCGGGACGATTTACTACCTTACCCTCCCGGTGGTAGAGGTGGAAAAGGTCGTGCGCGGGCCGGCTATTTCAGCGGTCTACGGCACGGTGCGGATCGAGCCGGTCTTTGTCGTGCACGTGCGAGCGCAGAATAACGGATTCATCCGTCTGACCGACGTTGTCGCGAACGGTCGCGGCGCGGTCGGCAAAGCCGTCGCCAAAGACGAGCTCCTGGCCACAATCGCCGATGAAACAACGGCACGTCAGCTCACGCAGGCCCAGTCCGATTTGCAGGCGGCCGAGGAACAAGCCCGGCTCGAGTTGCCCTCCTCCGAGCCGCTCAAGATCGCGGAAGCAAACGTGCAGCGTCTGGAAAAGCTGACCTCCCTCAGCAATGTGCCGGCGGTCGATTACGAGAAGGCGAAGAGCGAAGCGAAGCGGCTGCGCGATGCCCTCGAAACCGAAAAGATCGAACGGCAACGTAACCTCGATTCCCTGCGCGAGGCGGTGAAGAAAGCCGAAACCCTGACGAGTCGCCTCGAAATCCGCGCCCCGATGGACGGAATCCTTTCCGACATCAAGGCAATCGATGGCGAATTCGTGAGCGATGGGAGCCAGCTCTTCACTGTTTCGTCGCGCAAGAATTATGTGCGCGGCGAAGTGAATGAAGAAGACATCGGCGAGGTCAAAACCGGGATGCCGGCCATCCTCCAGATGTATGCCTACCGAACCCGGCAGTTCAACGCCACCGTCACCTCGATCGTTCCGGCCGCCGACCCCGAGACGCAGCGCTACACCGTCCTGCTCGACCTCGAGAATCCGCCCGAGAACCTGCTCGCCGGCATGACGGGCGAAATGAACATCATCACCGGCCGCCACGAAAATGCGCTCCTCGTTCCGACCCGCGCGGCGCTGGTCGACCAGGTCTGGCGGGTCAAGCTCGGGGTGGTCGAGAAGCGCACAGCCAAGATCGGCTATCGCACCCTCGAATTTTCCGAGGTGCTGGCCGGCCTGAAAGAAGGCGACCACGTCGTCGTCTCGGAGCAGGACAAATTGAAGCCCGGCCGATTCGTTAGGGAACGGGTCGTGCGCGGCGTGCCGCCGCCCAAGTCGCAGTGACTCCGACCCTTCACATCGCCCTGCGCTTTCTCTTCCACCGCAAGCGCGCCTTCATTCTTAGCCTCTGCGGGGTCGTTTTCGGGGTCGCAATTTTCATCTGCACCCAGGCCCAGACCCAGGGATTCACGAAAAATTTCATCGATTCCACCCTCGGAAGCAGCGGCGCCATCATGCTACGCGCGCAATTTAGTCCGCGTTACGGCGACCTCTATGTCGCGCCGAAAAACGCCAACGTGGAAGCGGCCCGCCGCCGCTACTTCGAAGGCATCACCAATGCCTCCGAGATCATGCGCATCAGCCGGCGCTTTCCCGACGTCGTGGCCTGCGCGCCGGTCCTGCGCGGCACGCTCACGGCCCGGGCCGAGTTTGAGACCGCCACGATCGACCTCTTCGGGATCGATCCCGCGCTTCATCTGCGCACGACCGATATCGGCAAGCAGATCATCGCCGGGAAGTTTGAAGATTTTCGCAACAACCCCAGCTCGGTGATTGTCGGTTCGCGCCTGGCCGAGGCGCTCGGAGTCAGGGTAGGCGACCCCGTGCAACTCCTCTCGCCGAGTGGCGAGTACTGGCGCTTCACCGTCGCCGCCATCGCTCGCGGCGGGACGGGCTCGGTCGATTCCACCCGTGTCTATTGCCACTCAAAGGTCGCCCAGCGCCTTCTGCACAAGCCCTACCCGGCAACGATGATTCTTTACAAGCTGCGCGATCCCGACGTCGCGCCCGACCTGGCGCAACGCTTCGAACAGCTCTTTCAGCACGAGGCGCGCAGTTGGCAGGAGCGCGAGGAATCCAACCTGCAACTTCTTCTCACCCTGCGT